>NZ_JAIUIM010000043.1:0-38939 GCF_020165615.1 Mesorhizobium sp. BH1-1-5 | reverse complement strand
CCCCCCCCCCCCCCACCGCCGGCCGGCTGAGGCCGGGAAGAAATCCAACAGGACGGCGAAACGCGGGGTCGGGCTTTTCAGATCGAGCAGCCATGTCGCGTGGCTAACGAGGCCGTCGCGGCGGGTCTCGATCTTCTCGCCCAAAACCTCCCAGTCGCTCTCGACCTGCAAGGCGTCGGGATTGGCGAGGATCTGGTCGCGCGTTTCCGATGTCGAGACCAGGCGCTTCAGCTCGGCATCGTCGGGCGCGGTACGCCACGCCTTGGCGAGCAGCACCAGCTTGCCCAACTCACGGATCGCAGCGTCCGGCCGCTCCTCGCCGCGCAGCGCCATCAGCCGCGCCGGCAATTCATCGATGCGGCCGGCCAGCGCCGTTGCCTTGAGATCAACAAGTCGTGCCGCGATGCGGCGGCAGCGCTCGCTCGAGGCGTCGACAAAGCCGGCGAGGCCGAGCCGAAGCTGGTCGGCGATCCATTGGTCAAGCTCGTCGAGCGCGGCGGAAACCGCGCTGCGCGTATCCTCGGCCCGCTTACGCTGCGCCGCCTCGCGGCGCTCGGCGGCGGCGGCGTCCTCGACGGGCGCGCTTTCCGCAGGCCGCGACGCCTCATCGATGCTTTTGCCTTCAGAGCTGGCTGCCGCCGGCGTCGGAGATTGGCCGGGCTTGCGGCGCCGACCGAGCCAGTCGTTGACCCAGTCCGGCGTCTGATCGACACGGGCGAAGCTGTCGGCTGCCGTGGCGCCGATCCAGGCCAGCGCCAGAATATGCTTGCAGGGAAATTTTCGAGAGGGACAGGTGCATTTATAGCCGTGATCGGAGGTATCGAACGCGACGCGGTACGGGTTGGACCCCGAGCCCTGGCATTCGCCCCAGATCAACGGCAGCTGTTCATGCGCTTCGAGACGGGGCCAGTTCGAGCGCTTGGTCAGATTGGCGGCAGCGCCGAGCGAGGCCTGGTCGGGCGCGAGCGCCTCGATGGTTTTCAAATCCAGCTGCAAGCCGCGCCTCACCCCCGAAGCATGATTCCGCAACGATAGATAGCCGTTTGCGGCGCGCTGGTGTAGCTCCAGCCGCCGCAAAATCGAGACATTGTCTAACGTTCCGTTGCTCTCCTGACAGTGCCGGTCAGGCCGGCACAGACGTCTCCGCACCGCCGAGATAAAGCCGGTGCAGTTCGTCCGGCGATTGCCGCAGCTTCGCGCAGTCGCCGTCATAGACGACGCGGCCGCGGCGCATGACATAGGCGCGGTTGCCGATCGACAGCGCAAGGGCGGCGAACTGCTCCACCAACACGACGGCCAGGCCATCGTCGGCGAGCTTACGCACCGCCGTCATAAGCCGCGTGACGATGACCGGGGCGAGACCGGCGGACATCTCGTCGATCAGCAGCACTTTGGGCCGGGTGAGAAGCGCTCGCGCGATGACCAGCATCTGTTGCTCGCCGCCGGAAAGCAGGCTCGCCTTCACCGCGCGGCGCTGCACCAGTTCGGGAAACAGCGCATAGGCTTCCGCGATATCGGCGCCGGGATGCAGGCTGACGTGCAAATTCTCTTCCGTCGTCAGCTGGCGGAAGACGGTGCGGCCCTGCTCGACATGGGCAAGCCCTTCGCGTGAACGGGCGCCCGGACGCGCCTTCTGCAACTCGCGGCCGTCGATGGCGATGCTGCCGGCGGCAACCGGGATGATGCCCGACAGGCCTTCGAGCAGCGTCGTCTTGCCGGCGCCATTGGCGCCGAGCACGACGCTGATCGCGCCGCTCTTGGCCACGAGATCGACCGATGTGACGACGGGTAGCTCGGCGCGATCGATCGACAGGTTGGAAACGACGAGCCTGCTCATGCCGCCACGCTCTCTTCCTCGATGCCGAGATAGGCCTTCTTCACCGCCCGCTCGCTGAGCACCTTGGCCGGCGGACCGGAGGCGATGACCTGGCCGAAGTCGAGCACGGTGACCTCCGAGCAGACCGCCCGCACCAGATCCATGTCGTGCTCGACCAAAAGCACCGCCGAGCCGAACAGTTTCGGGATCTCGGCGATGCGCTGGCCGAGCCGCAGCGTCTCCTCATGCGACTGGCCGGCCGCGGGCTCGTCAAGCAGCACGACGGCCGGGCGCGCGGCGACGACGCCGGCGACGTCGAGCAGCCGCCTGGTGCCGGCATCGACCGAAGCAACCAGCGTGTCGGGATGCGGACAGTCCAGCCAGTCGAGGATTGCCCTGGTTTCGCTTGCCGACAGGCCCTTGGCCGCCAAGGCCAGATAGCCACCGACGGTGAGCTCCGGCGCGATGCGGTTGGTCTGCCAGGTGCGGCGCACGCCCTCGCGGGCGCGCAAATGCGCCGGCACGCCTTCGAGCGGCTTACCGCCCAGCCGCACACTGCCCTGATAGGAGGCCAGGAAGCCGGCGACCGCATCGATGAAGGTCGACTTGCCGGCGCCGTTCGGGCCGATCAGGCCGGCCACGGTGCCGGCGGCAACGCTCAGGCTGACATTGTTCAGCGCGACGACGCTGCCGTAGCGCACGGTCAGACCCTCAATGGTGAGCGCCGGACCGGCGGTGCGCTCGATTGCCGCCGGCAATTCAGAGCCAGACGTGGCAGCGGTCTTCGGCGTACGCGCCGGCAGCAGCTTGCGGAACTGGCGCTGGAAGGTTTCGCTCATCGTCTCGCCGGTCGACAGCGCCTGGGTGGCACCGATGGCGAACAGCACATTGCCGATGTCCTGCGGCCAGTCGAGCCGGCGCAGGATTTCCGGGAACATCACGACGAGCAAGCCGCCGATGATCGCGCCCCCGGCGAAATGCGCGCCGGTCATCACCGACACAGCATAGAGCGAAAGCGACTGCATCATGCTGAAATTCTCGGCGACCAGCGTGCCGAGATAGCCGGCGAGCAGACCGCCGGAAATGCCGGCGACGAAGGCGCTGAGCGCGAAGGCCGTGAGCTTGGCGGTGGCGATGCTGACGCCATGCGCCGCGGCGGCGCGCTCCGAATGGCGAACCGCCAACCAGGACGCGCCGAGCCGCGAGCGGCTGATGAATTCGAGCGCCACAGCGATCGCCACATAGAACAGCAGCACGAAGACGAAATAGCCCTCGTCGCTGTCGAACAGTTCCGGCCGCGGCACCTGCAGGAAATCGGTCTGGCCGGGATAGGTCATGGTGGCAAGGATGGTGTCGAAGGCGGTGGCGAAGGAGAGCGTGACGATGGCGAGGTTGATGCCGCGCAATCGCAGCGCCGGCAGGCCGATGGCGACGCCGAACGGCACGGCGGCAAGGCCACCGACCAGGATCCACGCCGCCAGCCCGCCCGGCGCCTCGGCAAGGTTGAGATAGCCGACAGTCCAGGCGCCGACGCCGGCGAAGGACATCTGACAGAGCGCGATCATGCCGGTGCGGCCGGCGACGAGACCGAGGCTCTGCAAGGCGACACCGATGATCAGCACCGAAGTTGCCAAGAACACCCAGTAGGAGGGCAGCAGGCCGGCATAGGCGACGCCGCCGGCGATAAGCGCCACGACGATGACGATCAAGGAGGCTCTCAAGCTAGCGCGCTTCATCCCAGCGGGCCTCCCGCTGCGACCAGAGAAGAACGGCGAGCACCACCAGGAAGGGAATGGCGCTGCGATACTGGCTGACGCTGTCGATGGAGCTCGCCAGCCCTTCGACGATGCCGAGCGCGATGCCGCCGGCGAGCGTCCACCAGAAGCTGCGGAAGACGCCGATGAGCGCCGCGGCAAGCGCTGGCACCACGAGCAGGCTGAGCGTCATGAAGTTCGGTGAGCGCTGCGGCGCGATGATCATCAATGCGAAAGTGGTGAAAGCGCCGGTCATGCCCCAGACCAGCAGCGACAGGAGCTGCACGCGCACGCCGAGCAGTTCCGCCGCCATCGGCCGGTCGGCCAGCGCGCGCAGATTGAGGCCGACCTTGGTGCGGTTGAGGAAGAGGTTGGAGAGGATTGTGAACAGCACCGCGAGCCCGATGGTGAGCACCGAGGCGATGGTCACTTCGACGCCGGCGAGACGAAAGGCGGAGCCGGGGAACAGATCCGGCATGTTGTGCGGATGCTGGCCGCCGGTGAGCCGCAGCCCGACGGCGATCAGGCCGACGAGCAACGCCACCGTCACGGCCGCCTTGGTTGAAGCGCTCGCTTCGCCGAACCACCGCGTCATGATGTAGCCGATTGCGACGCCGGTCGCCGTGCCTGCCGCGATGCCCGCCAACACCGAGGGCCAGATGGGGAAGCCGGCCTCGAACAGCGCGATCAGCACGAAGGTGCCGGCGGTGCCGATCGCGGCCCCGGTGAAATTCACCACGGCGACGAGCCGGTAGGTGAAGACGGCGCAGACGCCGAGCAGGGCATAGGTGCCCCCGGCCGTCAGTCCCGCCACGGCGGATGTGAGCAATGCGTTCATTTTTTCCCAATCTGGAAGCGGGCCGGCATCGGCCCCGAATATGTGCCGAGGCCGGCGCCGCCCCTCATCGCCGTGCCCGACATTTCTCTCCGTCCACAGAGAGAAAGAGGCTGGCCATAAGAGGCGGTGCCGACGCCCGGGAGGATCACTTGGCCTGCGGCAGCACGACCCAGTCCGGCGTCTCGACCTTCCAGGCGCCGGCCTCGAGCTTCATCACCTTGGTGGCCTGCATCGGCGAATGCGTCTTGGCCTTGCCGAAGACGTAAGGCGAGCCGGCGAGCGGATTGGTGAGCGGCTGCATGTCGTGCAGCGCCTTGGCGACGCTTTCGCGCGTCACCTCGCCGTCGATGGAGGCAACCACCTTGAGGAACAGCTCGGCGGCGAGATAGCCGCCCTGCGAGAAGGCGGTGAGCGGCCGGTTTGCCTTTTGCATGTCGGCAATCCACTGCGCGTTGGCGGCCGAGTTCTTCTCGGTATAGGGCTCCCATTCGGTGCCGACATAGATCGGCTGCTTGGTATCAGCCAGCGCCTTGGCGACCTGCTCGGTGTAGCCGGGCGCCAGGAACAGCCAGTTGATGCCGGTGATCTTCTGCGCATCGACGGTCTTGATCAACTGCACCACCTGCGGCTCGACCTGATTGGTCAGCACCGCGTCGCAGCCGGCGTCGCGCGCCTTGATGACGTATGGCGTGAGATCGCCCTGGAAGGGCAGTGTCAGGTCGAGCAGGTGGATCTTCTGGCCGCTGATCTTTTCCCAGTTCTCGATCGCCTTCTTGTAGGCCTCCTGGGTGCCGCCGATGATGATGAAGAAGGCGCAGAGCTTCTTCGTCTTCAGCTCGTTGGTGGCGTAGTACGCCATCGCGGTCGACAGCGTATATGGGCCGACATTGACCGGCGCCACGTTGGGCGAGGAGAAGCAGGCGGCGTCGACGCCGAGGCCCTGCACCGAAAGGATCTTCTTGCGGCTGTAGGTGGCCGAGTTGACGGCGCAGTCGAGCAGGCTGGCCGAACCGACCAGAGCCACCGCCTCTTTGTTGTCGATCAGGTCGCGCGCGGCCTGGGCTGCCACCGCGGGGTCCGCCTTGTCGTCGGCGATCGTGTAGCCGATCTTGCAGCCATTGATGCCGCCTGCCGCGTTGACGGCATCGAAAGCGGCCTGCGTCGCCTTCGGCACTTCCGAGAAATCGGCCGGGCCGGTGACGGTCGACACGGCGCCGACCTTGATGGCGCCGTCCTTGCAGGTCGGGCCGGCGGCCGACGCCGTGCCGGCCATGGCGGCAAGGCCGATGCCGGCAAATGCTGCTGAGAGCAGTCTCGATTTCCAATGCATGTTCATTCTCCCATTTTTGTCATGCGTTATTGGTTTCAGGCGGCGGCGAGCACGGGCGAAGCGAGGCTCGCGGCGTCGATCGCGGCGAACTTCACCAGCGTGCGGGCAATGGTCTCGCGCTCGATGTCGCGGACGATGAACACCAGCCGGGTGCGGCGGTCCGCCGACGGCCAGCGGTCGAGCCGCGCCGGCGGATGAAAGACATGCTGGACGCCGTGCAGCACAAGCGGTCGCTCGGGATCGTCCGTCGTGCGCACGAGGCCCTTGAAGCGCAGCAGGTCCTCGCCCTTCAGCGCCGCGACATAGTCGAGCCAGCGGGCGAAGGCGCCCCACTCGACTGGCTTGTCGATGACGAAGCTGAAAGTCCGGATGCCGTGATGGGTGTCGTGATGATGATCGTGACCATGGTGGCAGTCCGGTCCGCAGCCATGGTCGTGATGATCAGCCGCTTCGAGCCGCCCGGCGATGCGGGTCACATCCGCTGCGTCAGCAGGCAGGCTCGCCAGCAGATCGAGGTCGACTTCGCCGTTGCGGGCAATGGTTTGCTCGACGGCCGGCGCCAAATGCTCCAGTTGCTGCAGCATATCGCCGAGTGCCTCGTTCGAGACGAGATCGGTCTTTGTGATCAGCAGCCGGTCGGCGACGGCGACCTGCTTGGCTGCTTCCGGGTGACGGTGAAGCGTGGCCGCGCCATTCACCGCATCGACGGTGGTAACCACACTTCCGATGCGAAAGCGAGTCATGAGCTCAGCTTCGGCCATCAGCGTGTGCAGGATCGGCGCCGGATCGGCGAGGCCGGTCGTCTCGATGATCACCTGCGAAAGCGGTGGCGTTTCGCCGGCACGGCTCTTAGCGTCGAGCTCCTTCAGCGTGGCGACCAGATCGCCGCGCACGGTGCAGCAGATGCAACCATTGTCGAGCAGCGTGAACTGTTCTTCGCTGGCCTCGATCAGCAAATGATCGAGCCCGACGGCGCCGAACTCGTTGACGATCACGGCGGCACCTGCCAGCGAGGGCTGGCGCAGCAAGCAGTTGAGCACGGTCGTCTTGCCGCTGCCGAGGAAGCCGGTGAGCACGGTCACCGGGATCTTTGCATCGCTCGAAGGATCAGGCGCGCTCATAGACCACCCTCCCCTCGAACCAGGTCGTCAGCACTTTTGTGTCGGCGAGATCGTCGGCCGGCGTCTCCAGCACGTTGCGATCGAGCACGATGAGATCGGCCGATTTGCCGATCTCGATCGAGCCGACGGTGTCGGCGAGGCCGATGGCGCGGGCGGAATTGATGGTGAAGATCTCGAGCGCCGTGGCGACGTCGATCGCCTGCTCCGGCCAGAGCGCGGCGCCCGGAAACTCACCGCTCGGGTTGCGGCGCGTCACGAGGCCTTCGATGCCGTCCCATGGATCGGGATTCGGCATCACCGGCCAGTCGGAACCGCCGGCAAGCAACGCGCCGGCGGCGAGCAAATCCCTGTTCGGCCAGAAACGCAGCGCGCGCGCCTCGCCCATGGTCTGCTTGTGGCCTTCGAGGAAGCTCGTCGGATACCACAGGAAGGGCGAGAGATCGGCGACGACGCCAAGCTCGGCGAAGCGGGCGATGTCGTCCGGCGCGATGTAGCTCGCATGCGCGATGTGATGCATCACCTTCGTCGAGCCGTTGAAGGAGCGCACGACATCGATCGCGTCGAGCGCCTGGCTGACGGCGGCATCGCCGGCGCAGTGGATCTTCACGCCGAGGCCGAGCTTCTCGCATTTGCCGACCCACCGGATCAGCTCCGGCACGGTGACGATGGTCGAGCCGCGGAAGCAGCAGCCGAGCACCGGGTCCTTGGTGTAGGGCTCGTGGAAGGCGGCGGTGCGGGCGCCCGGCACGCCGTCGAGGAAGATCTTTACGAAATCTGGCTTGGCGTGAACGCCGCGATATTGCTCACGCAGGGCGATCAGCTCGTCGCCGGCAATGCCGAACATGAAGGACGGCTCGACCGCCGGCATGGCCGAGACGGACCAAGCGGTCAGCTCGCCGCGATCGTCGAGGCCCTTCAGCGCCGCGAGGATCGGCTGCATGGCGGCGGCGTCGAGGAATGCGGTGACGCCGTAGGAGTTGAGCGTCGCGATCGAGCGCGCCATCGCGGCGCGGTCCATCTCTTCGGTGTAATGGCCGGACTGCGCGATGGTGCGCTCGACGATGCCGGCGGCGGATTCGATCATCATGCCGGTCAGCGCGCCGGTCGCCGGATCGCGGCCGATCGAACCCTTCTCCGGATCGGGCGACGAAGCGGACAGGCCGGCCAGGCCAAGCGCCTGCGAGTTGACCCAGCGGTTGTGATAGGTGTCGTCGCGCAGCATCACTGGCCGACCCTGGCTGACACGGTCGAGCACCGCCAGCGCTTCCAACCGATTGAGCTTCGGCAGGAGATCGCTGCCCCATTGGCCACCGATGATCCAGGAGCCTTCCGGCGCCTTGGCCGCCGCCTCGCCGACGCGCGCGATCAGCGTCTCGAAGCTCGCGGTCGGCGGGAAGCGCAATTCGAAAAGCTCGGCCTGGCCGCCCATCATCAGATGCGCATGCACGTCGACGATGCCCGGCATCATCATCGCGCCCTTGAGATCGACGACGCGGGTGGCGGTGTCTATCAGCGCGGCGACATCGGCGCCCTCGCCAACCGCGACGATGCGGCCGCCCTTGACGGCGACGGCCGAGGCCCAGGGCCGCCTGCGGTCGAGCGTATAGATGCGGCCATTGGTGAAAACCAGGTCGGCACTTCTGTCGGGCATTTTTTCTCCTCCACTCCCGCCGGCCGGCACCTCCACGCGCCAACGGACAGGCGAAACTTCAGATCACGTCACACCGCCCTGTTTTGCGTCGGCGCACGGCCGCCACCATCCGCGACCAGCACCGCGCCGGTGACGAAGGACGCTTCGTCGGACGCAAGGAACAGGCAGCAGGAGGCGATCTCTTCAGGTTCGGCGATGCGGCGCAAAGCGATGCGGTTGGTCAGCGCCTTGAACTCGTCCTCCGGCGTCGAGCCGTTGGCGCCTGCGGCGACCTTCATCTCGTAGACGCTCATCGGCGTGCGCACCCAGCCAGGCGCCACCGCGTTGGCGCGGATGCCGTCGACGCCATGCGCGAAGGCAAGCGAGCGCGTATAGGAAACGAGCGCCGCCTTGCTTGCCGAATAAGCGGCGTTCTGGCCGCTGGCGTTGAAGGCGCCGACTGAGGCGATGTTGACGATCGCGCCGCCGCGCGCCTTGAGCATCGGGAGTGCCGCGCGGCAGACCATCATCGCGCCGGTGACGTTGACGGCAAAGCTCTTCGCCCAGGTCTCGTCGCTCAGTGTTTCCGGCTCGTCGAGGATCATGACGCCGGCGGCGTTGACGACGATATCGAGGCGCCCACCACAGGCTTCGATCGCGCGGGCAATATCGCCGGCGTCGGTGATGTCGCCGCGCACGGCAGTGCCGCCACTCGCCGTGGCCGCTTCCTCCAGCACCTCGCCGCCATGGCCGAATGCGACGATTTTCGCGCCGTGGCGGCGGAACAGCTCGGCGGTGGCGCGGCCCATGCCGGTGGCGGCGCCCGTCACCAGGGCCGTGCGGCCTTCCAGGCGGCGGCTCATGCGAGCCCCCAGTGCCGCTCGACGGCATATCCGGTCTCCGGCAAGGTCGAGCCGCCGTCGACTACGATGGTCTGGCCGGTGGTGTATTTCGCCTGGCTCGAAGCGAGATAGAGCATCGCGTAGGCGATGTCGTCGGCCTCGCCGAGACGGCCCATCGGGATGAACTGCCCCAGACGGTCAGCCACCTCAGGCTTGCTCATCGTGCCGCGCCCGGGCTTGGCGATGAAGCCCGGCTCGACGCCGTTGACGGTGATGCCGTCGCGCGCGAACTCGAAGGCGGCGCCACGAATGAAGGCGTTGACGCCGGCCTTAGCCGCCGAATAATGCGCGCCGCCGGCCATCGCCACGCGCGCCGAGACCGATGAAGTGACCAGGATGCGGCCGAAGCCGTTGGCGCGCATCGCAGGCGCTGCCGCCTGCGCCAGCCAGAAGCAGGCTTTTAGATTGATAGACAGCGCCTCGTCGAGCTTGTCCTCGTCGAGCTCCTCGACCGATGCCCAGGGGCAGCCGCCGGCATTGTGGACGACGATGTCGAGCCGGCCGGATTTGCGCACAACATCGCCGACCAGCGCGTGCAGCGCCGCGCGATCCAGCCCGGCAAGCGTGACGGCGCGGGCGGAGAGGTCGCGCGCCGACAGTTCGGCGGCAAGCGCCTCGGCGACGTCGAGCGTTCGATTGGCGATCACCACCGAGGCGCCGGCCTCGGCAAAGCGGGTGACGATTGCCGCGCCGATCCCGCGCCCGCCGCCGGTCACCAGCGCCACCTTGCCCGAGAGGTCGAACGGGGTCGCCATCGCTCAGACGACGCCCGCGCCGCCGACGAGATCGACGAAACGGCCGAAGACCTCCGTGTGGCGGTCGACATCGGCCGGCAACGTCGCCGGGCACATCAGGAACATGGTGTGGAACGGCGTCACCAGTATGCCTTCGTTCATGTAGAAGGCGTGCAACAGCGTCTCGAGGTCGCCACGCCGGCCGGCGATGACGTCGGCGCCGCTCATCGGGGGGTTCGGCATGAACATGATCTCGGCGCGAGCGCCGGTCTGCGTCACATGCCACGGCAATCTGTTGTCGGCGATGATTTTGCGCGCGGCTTCGGCAAGGCGCGTGGCGTTGGCGATCATCAGCTCGAAATTGGCCGGCGTCAGCACCTCTTCCAGCACCGCGCGCATGGTGGCGACGGTGAGCGCGTTGCCGGCCAGCGTGCCGCCGATGCCGAGATGCGCCGACTGGCGCACGCGCGGATTGACCATCGGCACGATCTTCCAAAGCCGCTCGGCGATAGCCTGCGAGACGCCGAAGATGCCGGCCGGAATGCCGCCGGCGATCGCCTTGCCAGCCACCAGTATATCCGGCTCCAGCCCGTGCAGCGCGGTGTAGCCGCCGGGGCCGCTGGAGATGGTGTGCGTCTCGTCGATGATCAGCACCGTGCCGGTGCGGCGGGTGATCTCGCGCAGTGCCGTGTGAAAACCATCGGCGACCGGTATCATGCCGAAATTGGTCATCAGCGGCTCGGTCAGCACGCAGGCGACGTCGCCATGCGACAGCGCTTCCTCGAGCGCCGCGACGTCGTTGAACTCGACCACCCGGGAGACGGCCGAATGGTCGACGCCGTTCGGGTGGATCATGTTGCGCATGCCGATCTTGCCGTCGCGGATCTCGACATGCGCCTCCTCGACGCCGCCGTGATAGCAGCCGGAAAAGACCAGCACCTTGGGACGGCCGGTGATCATGCGCGCGATGCGGATGGCGCCGCGATTGGCATCGGTGGCGGACGTAGTCAGGGTCCAGTAAGGCAGGCCGAAGCGGCGCGTCAGCTCGGCGCCGACCCAGAGGCTGTCCTCGGTGGGCAGCATCATCGTCGTGCCGTTCTGCAACTGGTGGAGCGCCGCGCGCGTCACCGCTTCGGGCGCGTGGCCGCACATGCCGCCGGTGTCGCCAAGCGCGAAGTCGACATAGTCGCGGCCGTCGATGTCGCGGATGTGCGCGCCACGCGCCGAAGCGGCATAGACCGGGAAGCCGCCGGCCCAGCGGCGCATCCAATGCGACGGCCCGCCATAGAGGAAATGCGTCTTGCCCTCTTCCCAGGCAGCGGCCGAGCGCGGATGCGTGTCGAGGAACCGCGCCTGCTCGCGGTCGAGCAAGTCTTCGATCGTTGCGGATTGCAAAGCGGTCTTGCTGGCGGCCGTCACGGCGCTGAACTCTCCCTGACGCGCAAAATTTCGGGGCGCGTAGCCGTTCCCAATCGGTTCACTATTTGAACCAGTGTTTTGTATGTTATAGGCACACTGAAGGCAGAAAGGGCGCCTGTCAAGTTAATTCACATGCGAAGTATCTTGGAGAACGGACGATGAGCACGGTGGGCAAGGCGGTGTCGCTGCTGGAGCTGTTCACGCTGCACGAGCCGGAGATCGGCCTCTCAGACCTCGCCCGCCGCGCCGGCCTCGACAAGGCGACCGCCAGGCGGCTTCTGATGGCGCTTGCCGCGCACCGGCTGATCGAGCAGGAGCCGCGGAGTCGCCGCTACCGGCTGGGCGCCGGCCTGTCGCGGCTCGCCCGCATCCGCGACGCGCATTTCCCCTTCGTGCGGCTGGCCGCGCCGGTCATTCGCGAGCTGTCGCTTGAAACCGGCGAGACGGTGCATCTGTCCGAGTTCAGCGCCGGCGCGCTGCTGACGCTGCATGTCGAGCTGTCGGCCAAGGCCAACCGCGTCAATGTCGATGTCGGCCAGGTGCTGCCGCTGCATGGGACGGCGTCGGGCATCGCCTTCCTCGCCGCCTCGCGCCTGGAAGCGGTCGGCGCCTATCTGGAAAAGCCGCTGCAGGCCTTCACCGCGTTCACGATGACCCAGCCGGATGACCTTGTGAAAGCCATCGCGCTTGCCGCTTCACGCGGCTATTCGCGCAGCGCCCAGGGCTATGAGGAAGGCGTGCACAGCATAGGCGCGGCCATCCTCGGCGCCGACGGCCAACCGATCGGCACGCTGGCCGTCGCCTCCCCCGTCTCGCGCGTCGACGACGCGACAGCGGCCGGACAAGGCGAGGCGGCAGTCAGGGCAGCCCGGCTGATCTCGGCGCGGCTGACCGGCGAGGCGTGAAACGCCGGGCGCGTTCGAAGCTTCGGATCCCTGCTTTCCTCATTCTTAACCTATCCGATTCGAGTTATGAACGTCGTTCATTTTTATGTTGAACATCGTTCAAGATGTGCTATGTTGCGTATATGAACAATGTTCACTGGATTGTATCCGGCCTGAAACAGACCGCCTCCGATCCGGCTTAACGCTGAAACGAAAGGATCATATCGATGCTCGCCGACAGCCATGCCCGCAAACAGTCGAGTGCCTGGAAGGCCTGGAGACCAATCATGGACGACAGATTCCATGCACCAAGAACAAGAAACAAATGGATTGGCATCAATCGCAGTAACGAAGCTTAACCGCTTCCCGCTAAACAAGGCTCAAACCGCGCAAGTGTCCGCCCAGTCCTGCCGGATTGCCAGACGGCCTTGCCCAATGGAAATTGCCATGAACACCCATCTGATGATGTCGCGGCGCTTCGCGCCTCTCTTCTGGACGCAATTCCTCTCGGCCTTCAACGACAATTTCCTGAAGAACACGCTGGTGTTCCTCATTCTCTTCACGCTGGCGAAGGATCAGGCCGCATCGCTGGTGACGCTGGCCGGCGCCATTTTCATGGCCCCCTTCCTGCTGCTTTCGGCGCTGGGCGGCGAGATCGCCGACCGCTTCGACAAGGCGCTGATCGCGCGGCGGCTGAAATTCACCGAGATCGCCGCGGCCGCCGTCGCCGTTGTCGGCATCGCCCTGTCCTCTATTCCCGTGCTGATGACGGCGCTCTTGATGTTCGGCGTCATCTCGGCGCTGTTCGGGCCGATCAAATACGGCATCCTGCCGGATCATCTCGAGCGCAAGGAATTGCCCAAGGCCAATGCCTGGATCGAGTCGGCCACCTTCGCGGCGATCCTGGGCGGCACCATCGCCGGCGGCGTCGTCTCCGCCGACGGCATCGGCGTTTGGGTGTTCGGGCCGATCATGATGGCCTTGGCCGTCGGCTGCTGGTTCGTCAGCCGCTACATCCCTTCCACAGGCTCGGCCGCCCCGAACCTTGTCATCGACAAGAACATCTTCCGTTCGACCTGGCGGCAAGTCAGCGACTTGCGCACCGACACGCGCATCTGGCGCGCCGGCCTGATGACCTCGTGGTTCTGGCTGGTCGGCGCCATCGTGCTTTCGATCCTGCCGGCAATGATCAAGGATTCGCTCGGCGGCAACGAGATCGCGGTCACCGCCTATCTTGCCGTGTTCGCCGTCTCGATCGCCATCGGCTCGGCCATCGCAGCCTGGATGTCGCAAGGTCGCATGGTGCTCCTGCCCGCACCGGTCGGCACGGCGCTGCTCGCGCTCTTCGGCCTGCATCTGGCCTGGACCATCGGCAGCATGCAGCCCTCGCCTCGGGCCGAGACGCTTTCCGCCTTCTTCGCCGGGCCGAACACCATCCGTGTCGCCATCGACCTCGCCGGCATGGCCATTGCCGCCGCCTTCCTGGTGGTGCCGACTTTCGCCGCCGTGCAGGCCTGGTCGCCCGAGGCACGCCGCGCCCGCGTCGTTGCCGCGGTCAGCATCGTCAATGCCGGCTTCATGACCGTCGGCGGCATCCTCGTCGCGGCGATCCAGGCCGCTGGCGTCTCGATCGCGGGCATCCTGTTCGGCCTCGTCGTCGCCAACGCGATCGCCGCCTGGCTGATGCTGAAATTCCTGCCGACCAATCCGTTCCGCGATTTCGTCTCGATCCTGTTCCGCGCCTTCCTGCGGCTGGAGGTCGAGGGCATCGAGAACCTCAAGGCGGCCGGCAAGGCGCCGATCCTGGCGCTCAACCATGTCAGCTTCCTCGACGGCCCGCTGGCGCTGACGCTGACCGACGAGGAGCCGGTGTTCGCCATCGACTACACGATCGCCCAGGCCTGGTGGATGAAGCCGTTCATGAAGCATGCCCGCGCTTTGCCGCTCAATCCGGCCAAGCCGATGTCGACCCGCACCCTTATCAAGATCGTGCAGGGCGGCGATCCGCTGGTCATCTTCCCGGAAGGCCGTATCACCGTCACCGGCGGCCTGATGAAGATCTATGATGGCGCCGCAATGGTCGCCGACAAGACCGGCTCGATGGTGGTGCCGGTGCGCATCGACGGGCTGGAGAAGAGCTACTTCTCGCGGCTCTCCTCGCAGCATGTGCGCCGCCGCCTGTTCCCGAAGGTCAAGGTGACCATCCTGGAGCCGGTGAAGCTCGAAGTGCCGCAGGAACTGAAGGGCCGCCAGCGCCGCGCCGCCGCCGGTTCCGCGCTCTACCAGGTGATGTCGGACCTCGTCTTCCGCACCCAGGACATCAACAAGACGGTGCTGGAGAAGATCATCGAGACGGCCAACGAGCGCGGCATGAAAGAACTCGCCGTGCAGGATCCGGTCACCGGTTCGCTGAGCTACGGCAAGCTGCTCACCGGCGCCGCGGTGCTCGGCGAGAAGTTCGAGCACCTCTATCGCGACCAGCAGACGCTTGGCATCATGCTGCCCAACGCCAACGGCGCCTGCGCAGCACTTCTCGGCGTCATGTCGGCCGGCAAGGTTCCGGCGATGATCAACTTCACCGCGGGTGCGGCGAACATCCTGTCGGCCTGCAAGGCGGCCGAGGTGCGTACCGTGCTCACCTCCCGCGCCTTCGTCGAACAGGCAAAGCTCGGGCCGATGGTCGAGGAGATCGGCCGCTCGGTCGACATCGTCTGGCTCGACGACCTGCGCGCCACGATCGGCCTCAAGGACAAGCTGCTCGGCCTGTTGCGCAAGGCGACGCCGCGGGTGGCACGCAAGGCGGACGATCCGGCGGCGATCCTGTTCACCTCGGGCTCGGAAGGCACGCCGAAGGGCGTGGTGCTCACCCACCGCAACATCCTTGCCAACGCCGCCCAGGCTGCCTCGCGCATCGACTTCCATTCGGGCGACAAGGTGTTCAACGTGCTGCCGATCTTCCACTCCTTCGGCATGACGGCGGGCACGGTGCTGCCGCTGATCTCGGGCGTGCCGGTCTATTTCTACCCCTCGCCGCTGCACTACCGCATCGTGCCGGAACTGATCTATGCCTCGAACGCGACGATCATCTTCGGTACCGATACGTTCCTCGCCGGCTATGCCCGCACGGCGCACCCTTACGACTTCCGTTCGGTGCGCTACTGCTTCGCCGGCGCCGAGCCGGTCAAGGCCGCGACGCGCACGACCTATATGGAGAAATTCGGCCTGCGCATCCTGGAAGGCTATGGCGTGACCGAAACCGCGCCGGTGATCGCCATCAACACGCCGATGTACAACAAGTCGGGCAGCGTCGGCAAAATCATGCCCGGCATGGAGTACCGGCTGGAGCCAGTGCCCGGTGTCGACGAGGGCGGCCGGCTGTTCGTGCGCGGCCCCAACGTCATGGCCGGCTACCTGCGCGCCGAGAATCCGGGCGTGATCGAGCCGCTGAAAGACGGCTGGCACGACACCGGCGACGTCGTCACCGTCGACGATGCGGGCTTCATCTCGATCCGCGGCCGCGCCAAGCGCTTCGCCAAGATCGCCGGCGAGATGGTTTCGCTGGCCGCGATCGAGGCGCTGGCCGGCGAACTCTGGAAAGGCTCGCCGTCGGCCGTCGCCACGGTGCCGGACGCACGCAAGGGCGAGAAGCTGATCCTGATCACGGAAGCTTCCGGAGCCACCCGCGCCGACTTCCTGGCCTTCGCCAAGGCGAACGGCGCCATGGACCTGATGGTGCCGGCCGAAGTGCGCGTCGTGCCGAAGGTGCCGGTGCTCGGTTCGGGCAAGCTCGACTTCGCCGGCGTGACCAGGATGGTGCGCGGCGAGGAAGAGCTGAAGGTCAAGGCCGCCTGATCCAAACCTACGAACAGGCCGGCGACAAACGCCTGCCTGTTTATTGCTCATCTGCGCCGTTGCGGCGAAGATGATTAGCATGTTAACTTCCTTTCCGGTTGCATCGGCCCTGCCGTTGCGTCTCAATCCCGCGAAAAGACGGGAGCCCGTGAAGACGGGAGTTTGGACATGATCCTTGCGGATCATGAACCGGAGGAGGAAACGATGTACGGCCACCATGTGAGCGTCGCCGACGGCGAAGCCTTCCTGTCCGCCTCGCGGATGCTGTTCGGCCCGATCACCCAGCGCTTCTCGCGCGGCGAGGCGCCGTCGCTGCCGAAGCTGGTCTCGGTCAATCTCGGCGCCTGCCGCCTGTCCGAGATCCGGGCCAAGTCGCACCTCGTTCTCAACGACCGCGCCTTCTGGCGCAGCTTCGATCCCGACGCGATCAAGATCCTGATGCAGCTGAAGGGCCGCAGCCGCTTCGAGCAGCAGCAGACGGCGATCGATCTCGGCCCGCGCGCGGCGATCATCTACGACCCGGTCCGCAGCTATTCGCTGCAGAACCTTTCCGACGTCGACCAGCTCATCCTGCAGGTGCCGCGCTCGACCTTCGGCGACGAGACGCTGGCGCGGCTTTCGGCGCCGCTGCCGCTGCCCGGCGAGGACGACAGCCTGACCCATATCGTGTCAGGCCTGATGCAGATGGCGATCGGCGAGGCGCATAAGCTCGACGAAGCCGGCTGCCGCCGCGTCGGCGACAGTCTGGTCCAGCTCGTCAACGGCCTTATCCAGGCCAAGCCGATGGCGCCGGAATTCCGCCGCTCGCCGCTGGAAGCGCTGCGCGAGCGCATCGTCGCCTATATCGACGCCAACCTTGCCCGCTCCAATCTCTCGGCCGAGGACATCGCCCGCCACATGGGCTGCTCCCGCCGCTATCTGCACCGCGCCTTCGAAGGCGAAGGCGCCACACTGGAGCGCTTCGTCTGGGACCGGCGGCTGGAGCGCAGCAAGGAGGAACTGCTCTCTCCCGCCCGCGCCTCGGCCTCGATCTCCGAAATCGCCTTTGCCTGCGGCTTCAATTCCAGCGCGCATTTCTCGCGGGCGTTCAAGAGCAAGTATGATGTGGCGCCCAGGGAGCTAAGGGAGCGCGTGCGGACGGTGGTGCACTGACACTCCCAGATCAACTCAGGCCGCGTATCTCGCCATCACGGGCTGCCTCGACCACTGGGCGTACCAGGTGTCGAACAGCTTGAGCTGCTGCTCGGCATAGCCGCGCTGGCTGTCGCTCAGCGCATCCGTTTCGTTGAAGTGCAGCCGGTATTCGGGATCACCCTTCAACACCATCATGTGCTTGAAATAGAGCACGAGGTCCGGACCCTCGTCGAAAGAGGAAAGCACGGCCAACGCTGCCTCCAGTTCCTGCGCCAGCCGGCGCGCTTCGGCATCGCCTTCCGCGGCTGCCTGGCTGAGGCCCACCAGATGCAGCACCTCCTTGGGCAGGACATTGCCGATGCCGGTGATGGCGCCGGACGCTCCGCAATTGACGAAGCCGTGGAAGACGGCGGTGTCGACGCCGATCATCAGCGCAACCTCGTCGTCGCGGCTGGTGATGTTTTCAGCCGCGTAGCGCAGATCCGCGGGGCCGCCGAACTCCTTGAAGCCGACGAGGTTCGGATGCTCGGCGCGCAACGCGAAGAAGAGGTCGGCGCGCGTGGCAAAGCCGTAATAGGGGCTGTTGTAGATGACGGCCGGCAAGTCGGGGGCAGCGGCAAGGATCGCCTTGAAGTGGTGACGCTGCGCCGCCACCGACGGGCCGCGCGACAGAACGCGCGGGATGACCATCAGGCCGCGGGCGCCGACCTTTTGCGCGTGAGCGGCGTGGGCCACGGCGCTGGCGGTGTTGACCGCGCCCGTGCCGACGATCACCGGAACGCCGGCCTTCACCAGGCGCTCGACGCCTTCCATGCGCTGCGCGTCGGTCAAGAGCGGCCAGTCGCCCATGGAGCCGCAATAGACGACGGCCGACATGCCGGCAGCGATCAGCTCGCGGCCCTTGCGCACCAGCGCGTCGAAGTCGGGAAGGCGGTCATCGGTGCAGGGCGTCATCAGCGCCGGCATGCAGCCGGAAAAAACATTGGCGGTCATTGTCGGAGTCTCCTTGAGGCGTCACGCGGATGACCAGTTTGTCCCGAGCGGCACCGCTTGCCAAGCGGATAGTCGCTTTTCCTGCTGAAGCGCCTCAAACCACCATGACGATCTTGCCGAACTGTTCGCTCGCCCCAGAAAACGGTGCGCCTCGGCGGGCGGCGTGATGGCAGAAGTTGATGAGCTAGGTTGCCGGCTTCAGTCGCCGCATCGCGCCAAGCCGCATCATGCCCTTCGGCAGGAACAGCATCGCCAGGATAATCGTCAGACCCGAAATCACCGGGTGGTAGTCCGGCACGACGATGCGGGCGAGATCGAAGACGGCGTACATCACCAGCGCGCCGAGGATCGGCCCCAGGATCGTGCCGGTGCCGCCGACCACCGTCATCATCAGCGGCAGGAGCATCCAGTCGAGGTCGAACACCGAGTCCGGCCCGACATGGAAGATGTAGAAGGTGTAGAGGCTGCCGGCGACACCGGCGATGAAGGCGCTGCCGGCGAAGGCGGCGACCTTGACCTTGAGCGTGTCGATGCCGTTGGCGGAGGCCGCCATCTCGTCGTCGCGCACGGCGATCAGCGCCAGGCCGTAGCGCGAGCGCATCAGCGCGCGGATGGCCAGAGCGGTGGCGACCATCAGGCCGAGGCCGACCCAGTAGTGGGGGCGCAGCGTGTCGAAGCTGCTCGCAGGGGCGACGATGCCGAAGGCGCCGCCGGTGAAGTCGCCGCCATTGACGAAGAGCACCTTGACGATCTCGCCGAAGCCGAGCGTGCCGAGCGCGAAATAGTCGCCATGCAGTTTCGACAGGAGCGGCAGGCCGATGATGACCGCCGCGAGCGCCGCGACAACGCCACCCAAAAGCATCGTCACCGGATCGAAATAGTAGATGTTTGGGTGGCTGTCATAGAGCGAGCCCCAGAGATAGTTGCCGCTCCACAGGATGGCGGTGGTGTAGGCGCCGATCCCGAAGAAGGCGTGGCTGCCGAGGCTTATCTGACCGCCATAGCCGGCGACCAGGTTCCAGCTCTGCGCCATGATGGCATAGAGGAAGACGAAGAACAGGAAGGAGAAATAATAGGCGTCGACGGCGCCGGGCAGAAACGGCAGCAGCGCGAGCGCCGCGACGACGACGGTTGCGATCCATTGCAAGGCTCGGCTCATCGCATCACGCCTTCTTGTAGGGCCGGCTGAACAGGCCTTCCGGCTTGAACATCAGCACCAGGAGGAAGACGCCGTAGGCAATCGCATTCGTCCACCCGCCCGAGATGAAGAACTGCACATAGGCCTCGATCAGGCCGAGCAGGATGCCGCCGGCCAGAGCGCCGGTGACGTTGCCGATGCCGCCCAGCGCCAGCGCCACCAGCGCCTTCAGGCTGAAGATGAAGCCGGCGAAGGGGTTGAACGGAAAGGTCGTCGCCACCGCGACACCGGCCGCGCCCGCCAGCGAAATGCCGATGGCGAATGCTATGGCGTTGACGCGGTGCGGGCTGATGCCCATCAGCATTGCTGAGTCCATGTCCTCGGAAGCGGCGCGCACGGCCTTGCCGACAATCGTCTTGCGCAGGAAGAGCACCACCAGGCCGGTACCGGCGAGCGCGATCAGGAAGCCCATCGAGCGGGTGAAGGAGGTGCGCACGCCGAGCAGCTCTATTCCGGTCGCCGTATAGGACGTCACCACGCCGGCGGTGTTGCCACCCCAGATCACCGTCATCAGGTTCTGGACCAGGAACATCAAGCCGACGGCGATGAGCAGCGAGACGTTGCGGTCTGCTTCAGCGGCGGCCCTGCGGAACAGGCCCTGGTAGATCAGCCAGCCGACGACGAGCCCGACCGGCACGACGATCAGCAGCGACAGGAACGGGTCGATGCCGAGGCCGTAGAAGAGCGCCCGCACGAAATAGGCGGCGAGGATGATCATCGCGCCCTGGGCGAGGAAGATCAGCCGCATGGTGCCGAAGATCAGGCTCAAGCCCACGGCGGCGACGCCATACATGGCGCCGCCAAGCGCGCCGTTGAGCGAAAGCTGGAAGAGGATCTCGGGTGGCGGGAGATTGAACATTTCCTACTCCAACACGCCCATATAGGCCTTCTGGATTTCGGGGTCGGCGATGAGGTCGGCGCCGGTGCCTTGCATGGCGAGCGAGCCGGTCTGCAGCACGAAGGCGTAGTCGGCCACTTTGAGCGCCTGGTGGATGTTCTGCTCGACCAAAAGGATGGTGACGCCCTGGCCGTGCAAGGTCTGGATGAGCGCAAACATCTGCTGCACGACGAGCGGGCTGAGGCCCAGCGACGGCTCATCGAGGATGAGCAGCGACGGCTCCGACATGGTGGCCCGCGCGATCGCCAGCATCTGCTGCTCGCCGCCGGAGAGCGAGCCGGCCTTCTGCTGCGCGCGTTCCTTCAGGCGCGGGAAGAGCGTGTAGGCTTTCTCCAGCAGCTCCTTGGTGCGCGGACGAGCCTTGGACTGGAACGCGCCGAGCTCGAGATTCTCCAGCACCGTCATCTGGCGGAACAGGCCGCGCCCTTCCGGCACATGGGCAATGCCCATGCTGGCGATCGCTTCAGGCGCCTTGCCTATGATCGACTGGCCCGACAGGCGGATATCGCCCGCCTTCGGCTTGAGCAGGCCTGAAACGGTCCTAAGCAGCGTCGTCTTGCCGGCGCCGTTGGCGCCGACGAGCGCGACGATCGTGCCGGGATCGACATGGAGCGAGACGCCCCACAGCGCGCCGACATCGCCATAGGCGACTTCGAGATCGCTTATTTCAAGCAGCCGGTTCGCCAAGATAGGCCTCGATGACTTTGCGGTTTTGCGTGATTTCGCGCGGTGTGCCGTCGGCGATCTTCTCGCCATGGTCGAGCACGATCACGCGGCTGCACACTTTCATGATGGCGTCGACCTTGTGCTCGACCCACAGCATCGAGATGCCGCGGTCGGCACGCACGCGGCGGATGACGTCGACCATGCGCTGGATCTCGGTCGGGTTGAGGCCGGCCATCGGCTCGTCGAGGAACAGCAATGCCGGATCGGAGGCGACGGCGCGCGCGATCTCCAGCATGCGACGGTCGGAGAGCGTCATATGCGCGGTGCGCATGTCACGCCTGGCATTCAAGCCAACCAGTTCCAGCGCCGCGTTCGCCGCCTCGGTCGCATGCTTGACCCGGCCCCCTGCCCCGTAGACGGCGCCGACCATGACATTCTCGAAAGCGGTCATGGTGAGGAAGGTGCGCACCAGCTGGAAGGTGCGGGCGATGCCCAACCTTGAGATGCGGTGCGGCGCGATGCCGGTGATGTCCTTGCCGCGGAAGGACACGCGCCCCTCGGTCGGCGCATAAATGGCGGTGATGACGTTGAAGAGCGTCGACTTGCCGGCGCCGTTGGGGCCGATCAGCCCGATGAGCTCGTTGGCACGAACCGCGATATCGATGTTGTTGAGGACGACAAGCCCGCCGAAGCGTTTCTTGACCGCCTCGAGGCGCAGCAAGGTTTCGTCCGCCTGCATCGTGTTTTTCGTTTCCTTCCAGCGGGAGCACAAAGGATTAGGCGCTCAAACCGACTCATTGCCAAGCGATCCAAACGGGCAGGCGGGAAGCGAACGGGCGCCTGGCTTCGCGATCATGCGCCCGCCGCTTCCACCGCATCTGTTCGTTCAGCGCTTGTCCCAGGCCGGGGCCGGCTTGTAGGTCCAGTTGCCGTCCGGGTAGATGAGCTGATGCTTGCCCTGCCACCATTGCGTGGCGACGCTGGGGATCAGCGCGAAGCCGGTCTCGTCGAACTTCAGGTCGCCGACCACGGTGTCCTTGAACTCCTGGCCGAAGATCGCGTCGTGGATGGCGGTGGCATCGGTGCTGCCGGCCTTCTCGATCGCCTGCGCGAGCACCTGCGCGTTGGCGTAGAAGGCGCCGACGGTGACGGAGTCCTTCTTGAACTCGGCCTCGTAGCGGTCGCCGAGCTCCTTGGCGCCCCTGTAAGGGTAGCTCGCCGACCAGAAGCCGTCGGTCAGGATGTAGTCGGAGTCCGGTCCGAGCGCTTCGTGGAATTCGCCGGTCCAGGTGCCCTTCCAGCCATGCAAATAAGGCACGGAGAAGCCGAGCTCCTTCATCTGCCGCAGCAGCGTGATGGTGTCGGCGGGCGAGCCGAAGACCAGCATGGCGTCGACGTCCGCCGCCTTGAGCTTGGTGATCAAAGCCGAATAGTCCGTGGCGCGGATCGCCCAGGGATCGTCCACGGCGAAGCTGTAGCCGTATTTCTTGGCTGCCGCCTCGAAGGCGCCGCCGAACCCCTTGCCGTCGGGCGAGTCTTCCGAGACCAGCGCCGGATGCTTCGGCTTCTCGCCGGCCGGCAGCTTGTCCCAGATCTGGAACGGCACCTCGGCACCGGGTCCGGGATGGAAGAAGAACAGCGCCGAATATTTCAGCTTCAACGGCTGCCACTCGAACGGGAAGGCCGTGGTGATCATGTAGAACTTCTTGTATTTCTCCGCGACGATGGCGCCGGCGATGTTCATCGGCCCGGAATGGGTCGACAGCAGCGCGTCGACCTTCTGCACCTTGATCAGGTTTTCGAGCGCGGACGCGACCTTGCCCTCGGAGCTTTCATCGTCGGCGACGACAAGCCTGACAGGCAGCTTCTTGCCGGCCGATTTCACCATGATGCCGCCTGATTTGTTGATGTCGGCGACGGCCTGTTCATAGGCCCATTTCTGCTCCTTGCCGTCGCCGGCGAGCGGACCGGTCAGCGAGATCGGCGCGCCGATAACGATTTCGTCGCCCGCGGCATTGGCGACGAGCGTGCCGCCGAGACCAAGCGCCGAGGACAGCAACAGGCCGGCCAGCATTCCCTTCAGACTGATTTCCATTTCCATCCTCCCAGGTTTTCATCGGACCAACCCTCCCAAGGCGAGCCCGCATTTCACTCACGCCGATGCCTCCTCAGCCCATCGCGGCCGCGACCAGCCTGGTGTCGGTGAACTGCTCGAAACTCACGGCCTTGCCATCGCGCATCTCCCAGACATGGACGACGCGCGCCGTCATCGGCTTGCCGGTCTTCCTGTAGGTGCCCGAATAGGTGCCAATGCCGACGATGGTCGAGCCACCGTCGACCAGTTTCTCCAGCGCGAAAGTATAGCCGTCCCAGTCCTCGCCGATGCGCTTGAAGACACCGGCGATGACCGCATCGGGACCGACATAGGTGCCGGCATAGGGAAAGCCGGCCATCTCGGTCCAGGCGGTGCTTTCGGTGATCGGCGCCATCATCGCCGCCAGATCCTTGGCGTCGGAGCCGGCATAGTGGGCCTTGATGGCGTCGTAATTGCTGTTGCCCATGATGCTGATCCCAACGCTCAGACCGGTTCCTGGCCGTGGTCGTACACGGCCCTGGATTTCTTCTCGATGAAGGCGCCGGCGGGCTTGTTCTCGACCTTGCCCTGGCTGGTCACGCCGAGGAATTTGCCGGTCGAGCGCATCGTGTCCCAGTTGTAGAAGAACAGTGAGGCGACCGGGATGATGAACTCGCGGAAGCCGAAGACATAAAGGTTCTCGGCGAACTTCCACGTGGTGGCGAGATCGACGTCGCCATGGCCGCGCTGGACGCCGACGAGATTCTGCCAGGCATAGCGCTGCGAGCTCAAGTAAATATGTTCGTAAACGTGGTTGGGGCTGTAGGTGTAGTGCGCGGTCAGGCCGATCAGGTCGCGCGTCGGCGCCGGCTCGCGGCCGGTCGGCGGCACGGCGGGATCGCCCAGCACGCCGGCGGAATAGGTCTGCGCCACGCGCGGCTCGCCGGGCGCTTCACCGGGCTCGCGCACCCGCTCGCGCACCGACAGCACGCGCCGCGTCCTGGTGTCGACGATGAAGGCTTCGTCCTCGGCCGGCCTCGCGGCAAAGGTCATGTTGATGAAGAAGATGCCAGGCGCGACTTCCAGCGCCTCGTACCAGTCGGCGCCGGCCTCTGCGCCTTCGCTCCAGGCCACGGTGTCGGCGGCGGTGAAGGCCAAATCGATGGTGCGGCCGGTCTTCAGCGTGATCTTGAACGTCTGGCCGCGCAATGCGTCGGTCGTCGGCAGCCGGTTGGTGGCGATGCCGGCGGCGAAGTCGTCGAAATGCTTCCAGTCGGCGGGTCTGTTCTGGTCGTTCATCGCCATCTCCAAATCAATCGACAAAAGCAAGTGTGGGCAAGTCGACGACGGTCGCGCCGCCATCGACGGTCAGGATCGAACCGTTCATCATCGCCGCCTCGCTCGAAGCGACGAAGCAGATGACGTTGGATACTTCCTCCGGGGTCGCCGGCCGGCCGAGCGGCACGTCCTTGGTGACAAGCCTGTAGGCTTCCTCGATGGAGCCAAGCCCATGCTTGTCGACGACCACCTGCATCTGCTCGTCGGCCATGGCCGTCGCCACCCAGCCGGGGCAGATGATGTTGGTGCGCACGCCCTGGCGGCCATAGTCGCGCGCCAGCGATTTGCCGAAGCCGACGCAGGCATGCTTCATGGTGACGTAGCCCGCCGCCGCCGGCCCGGCGAACAGGCCGGCGATCGATGCGATGACGACGATGTTGCCCTTCTGCGCGATCAGATCCGGCAGGCATTCGCGGGCGCAGACAAAAGCGGTGTCGAGATTGGTGCGCGTCGCCAGCGCCCAGGTCTCGTCGCTCATTGTCACAGTCGGGCCGACGCCATGGCCACCGGCATTGGCGACGAGGATATCGACCGGGCCGATCTTCTCGTGGACCTCGGCAAGGGCGGCGCGCACCGCCTTGGCATCGGCGGCGTCGCCCTGCACGACCAGCCCGCCAATGTCCCTGGTCACGGCCTCGAGCGGCTCGCGCCGCCGGCCCATCAGCACGACCTTGGCGCCGTCGGCGGCCATGCGCCGGGCGACAGCCGCGCCGATGCCGGTGCCGCCGCCGGTGATGAAGGCCGTCTTGCCGGAAAATCTCATCCTGCCGTCCTTGCGGGCGCGAGGCCCAAATGCTGCCGATCGTTGATTTGGAGTGTGCGACGGCTGCCCTTTTTCGTCTTGTCCGAGCGGGAACTTTGTTTTGACTGAGAGCGCACTCCTGCGTTCTTCTGGGATGCCGCGCGACCTTTGCCGCGCGGCATCATGCGTTTGGCTAGCGGCGGCCTATTTCTTGATCGCCTCGAGATCGATGACGATCTCGACCTCAGGCCCTAGGCCGAACCCGTCGGCGGCCTTGGCCATCGGGAAGTCCGCGGTGCTGACCTTGCCGGTGGCGCTGAAAGCCGCCTTGGTCAACGTCGCGTCCCATGGCGCCGGCGCTTCGTTGAGCAGCTTCACGTCGAGCGTCACTTCCTTGCTGACGCCGCTGATGGTGAGATTGCCGGTGACCTTGCCGGTCTTGTCGTCGACCTTCTCGACCTTGGTGCTTTCGAAGCTGATCGTCGGGAACTCGGCGGCGTTGAAGAAGTCGGGCCCTTTCAGATCGCTGTCGCGCTGGTCGAAGGCGGTATGGATCGAACCGACATCGAGCTCGGCCTTGACGCTGCTTTTGCTGACATCGGCCTTGTCCAACGCGATCGTGCCCTTGACGCCGTCGAACTGGCCATGGGCGATGCCGTAGATGCCGTGCTTGACGGTGAAGGTGACCCAGGCGTGCTGGCCGTCGATCTCGTAATTGTCGGCATGAGCCGCCACGGCCAGCATGGATGCGCCGGCGAAAGCGAGCGCCGCAATCAGTTTTCTCGTCCTCACATGTTTCTCCCTGTTGTTGGTTGCTTTGGACCCGGCTCAGGAAAAGCCGAGGGCGGCCCCATGCGGCGCCCAGACGATCGCCGTCATGATGGCCAGAATCGCCGGAGCGGCGATCAGGATGCCGGCAACGAGCGGCCGCAGGGGCCGCGTGCCGGGAAGCAGGCCTTGCATCGGGCCGCGCATAAGCACGGCAACGACCGGCGGCAGGGATGACAGGATGAGCGCCGCGGGATTGGCCTTGGGCGCGAGCAGCGCCACCTGGATCAGCACCGTGGCCGAGGCGTAGAGCAGCAGGAATTCGACGCCCTTGCTCCACGAAGCGGCCGCGCCGCCGCGCAATACCGCGAGATACTGCACGAGGCACCAGCCGCCGATCAGCGCGGCGATCGAGCCTAGCAATTGCCCGGTGACGATCGATGCGCCGAGCACCGAGACGATGGCGCCGGAGAACGACAAAGCGAGCACCGCCGCCGGTGCCAGGAACGGCTCTTCCGCCGAGGGCGACGGCGAAGGCTGCCGTCCGATGAGCAGCGCGGCGCCGATCAGCGCCAATAGGCCGACAGCCAGCGCGGCAATCATCTGCAGGTCAAGCGAGCCGCCGGCCAGCCGCCGCCAACCGAGCCACAGGAAGGCAGCCGCAAAAGCGATGGCGGCGACAAAACTCGTTGCACGGCCGAGCACCCGCCCAGGCGGCAGGCCGATGACGATACCGGCGAAGGCGAGATAGATCAGCTTCTGACTGGCCGCGACCGGCGGCACGGCCGGTGGCCCGAGCGTGTCCCAGTAGAAGAACAGCAGCAGCGCCGCCCAGAATAGCGTGACCACCGGCGATGCGGCCGGCACGGCAAAGCGCGCAGCGAGCGCCAGCGTGATGCCGAGCAGCAGCGGTAGCGCAGCCGTGGTGACCATCGGATTGCCGAGAACCGCGCTCAAATCGTCTTCACCTTCCAGGACCACGGAGACGTGCCGGCGTGGCCGATCTCATCCCGCGATCTTGATTGGCCTCGAGCGAGGCGTCTTGTCCGAGCGGGAACTTTGTTTTGACTGAGAGCGCACTCGCGGCCGCGCCGGCTTGAACGTCGCCGGCGCGCTCCATAACCCTCGGCAAAAATGTTCATCAGCATCGAGGAGGATGGCGTGAACGAGAGAACCGTGCCGCCGATCAGCGCGGCTGCCGCCGCATTCCTGTCGCGGCCGCATCGGCCCTTCATCAATGGACGTTTCGTCGATGGTCTCGCCGGCGAAGGGCTGGCTGTCGATGATTCCGCTTCCGGCGAGGTCGTCGCCTATGTGCCGGAGAGCGGCCCCGAACTCGTCGACCAGGCGGTGCGTGCGGCGCGCGCGGCGCTCGAGGGGCCATGGGCCTCGATGCGGCCTGTCGACCGCCAGAACCTGATGCTGAAGCTTGCCGACGCTATCGAGGCCGATGCCGGCCTTCTGGCCGAGGTCGAGAGCATCGAGAACGGCAAGTCGCTGGGTGTCGCGCGCATGCTGAGCGCCGGCGGCACCGTCGACTGGCTGCGCTATTATGCCGGCTGGGCGACCAAGATCGAAGGTTCGACCTTCCAGGTTTCCATTCCGGTGCCGCCAGGCGCCAAGCACCACGCGATGACGGTGATGGAGCCGGTCGGCGTCGTGGGCGCCATCGTGCCGTGGAATTTTCCGTTGCTGATCGGCATGTGGAAGATCGCGCCGGCGCTGGCCTGCGGCTGCACGATCGTGCTGAAGCCGCCGCAGGAAACGCCGCTCGGCCTGCTCAGGCTTGCCGAGCTGATCGAGGCTGCCGGCTTCCCGCCCGGCGTCGTCAACATCGTCACCGGCAGCGGCAGCGTGACCGGCGAGGCGCTGATCCGGCATCCCGGCATCGACAAGCTGACCTTCACCGGCTCGACGGAAGTGGGAAAGCGCATCGGCCACGCCGCCGTCGACCGCGTGGCCCGCTTTACCCTGGAGCTCGGCTCCAAATCGCCGATGATCCTGCTTGCCGACATGGAGGACGGCATCGAGCCGCTGCTCGCCGGGCTCGGCATGTTCTTCAACCAGGGCCAGGTCTGCACCTCGGCGGCGCGGCTTCTGATCGAGAAGCCGATCTATGACCGCACACTGGCGCGTCTCGCCGAGATCGCCGACGGCATGACGATGGGCGCCGGCCGCGATGCGGACGCGCAGATCAATCCGCTGGTCTCGGCCAAGCACCGCAACAGCGTGCAAGGCTTCGTCGAGCGCAGTCTGGCAGCCGGGGTCGAACGGGTGAGCGGCGCGCGGCCGGTGCCGGCGAAAGGTCACTATGTGGCGCCGACCATCCTGCATCATGTGAAGGCGGATATGGAGATCGTGCGCGAGGAGGTGTTCGGCCCCGTCGTGGCGGCGATGCCGGTCGCCGATCTTGACGAGGCGATCCGCGTCGCCAACGACACGCGCTATGGCCTTTCGGCCTCGATCTGGACCCGCGACATGGGCAAGGCGATGACGGCGATCCACGGCCTCAAGGCTGGCACGGTGTGGGTCAACTCGCACAACACGCTCGACCCGGCGGCACCCTTCGGCGGCTTCAAGCAGTCCGGCATCGGTCGCGAACACGGCCGCGCGGCAATCGAGGGCTACCTCGAAACCAAGACCGCCATCATGCGCTACGCCTGACCAGATGACGGAGGCTTACGACTACATCATCGCCGGCGCCGGCTCGGCCGGCTGCACGCTGGCGAGCCGTCTGGTCGCAGCGGGCAAGCGCGTGCTCGTCGTCGAGGCGGGGCCGGCCGACAACACGCGCTTCGTCGACATGCCCGCCACCTTCGCCAAGGTGATCGGCACGGCGCGCAGTTGGATCTACCAGTCGGAGCCGGAGCCAAGCGTCGGCGGCCGCTCGCTGCCGATCCCGCAGGGGCGCACGCTCGGCGGCGGCTCCTCGATCAACGCCATGCTCTATATCCGTGGCCAGCCGGAGGACTATGACGGCTGGCGCGATCTCGGCTGCCCGGGCTGGGGCTGGGACGATGTGCTGCCGGTCTACAAACGGCTGGAGCGCAATGAACGCCTCGCCGGCGAGCGGCACGGCAGCGACGGTCCGCTGCCGGTCTCCGATCCGCGCTACCGGCACCCACTGTCGCTCGCCTATGTGCGCGCCGCCCAGCAGGCTGGATACCGCTTCAATGACGACTTCAACGGCGAACGGCAGGAGGGCGTCGGCTTCTACCAGACCACGACGGCAAACGGCGAAAGGCAGTCGGCCGCCAAGGTGTTTTTGCGGCCACTCGCCGGCAACGCCAATCTCAAGATCGTCACCGATGCGCTGGTGACGGCACTGACGCTTGAGAACGGTGCCGCGACCGGACTGTCCTACACGACGCCGGACGGACAGAACCATACAGCCTCGGCCAGGGTGGAAGTGATCCTTGCCGCTGGCGCGCTCGCCACGCCAAAGCTGATGATGCTGTCCGGTCTCGGCCCGGCCGCGCATCTGGCGGAGATGGGGATTCCCGTCATCCGCGACATGCCTGGGGTCGGCCAGGACCTGCAGGACCATGTCGCAGCGCCGCTCTACGCGCTGACCCGCAGGCCCGTCTCGCTGCTCGGCGAGGATCGCGGCCTCAAGGCGCTGCGGCACGGCCTCGAATATCTTTTGTTCCGGCGCGGCCTGCTCGCCTCCAACGTGGTCGAGAGCGGCGGCTTCTTCGACACCGACGGCGACGGCCGGCCCGACATACAGTTCCATGTGCTGCCGGTGATGATTGAGAACGCCGAGCACGGCTCGGTCGAACGCCACGGCATGGAGTTGAACCCGTGCGTGCTGCGGCCCAAGTCGCGCGGTTCGGTGCGGCTGCGCTCGCCAAAGCCAGGCGATCCGATCCGCTTCACCACTGGCTTCCTGTCGCATGCCGACGACCTTGCCCTGCTGCTCGCCGGCATGAAGGTCGCGCGCGCGATCCTGCGCCAGCCGGCGCTGCGCGAAGTCGTCGCCGAAGAGCTTGCGCCCGGCAAAGCCGATGATCTCGGCGACGAGGCGATAACCGACCACATCATCCGCCACGCCAAGACCGTCTATCATCCCTGCGGCACCTGCCGGATGGGAACGGGCGATCGGGCGGTGGTCGACCCGCAGCTTCGCGTGCGCGGCGTGCCGCGCCTGCGCATCGCCGATGCCTCGATCATGCCGCGCCTAACCAGCGGCAACACCAACGCGCCGGCGATCATGATCGGCGACCGCTGCGCCGATTTCATCCTGGGGACCCGTTGAGGTCAGCCGAGACTGATCCACGCCGTTTTGAGGTCGGTGTATTTCTCGATCGCGTGAAGCGACTTGTCGCGACCGAAGCCGGATTGCTTGAAGCCGCCGAGCGGCACGGTGATGTCGGCGCCGCCATAGGTGTTGACGTGGACGACGCCGGCATTGATGGCGCGGACCATGCGGTGCGCGGTCGACAGGTTCGAGGTCCACACGGCCGAGGCAAGGCCATAGACGGTGGCGTTGGCGAGCCGTATCGCCTCTTCCTCGGTTTCGAAGCGCATGACGCCGAGCACCGGGCCGAACACTTCCTCGCGGGTAAGCTGCATTTTCTCGGTCACGTTCTCGAAGATCGTCGGCGCCATGTAGCTGCCGCCGGTTTCGGTGAGGATGCGCTCGCCACCGGTGACGAGGCGGGCGCCCTCCTCCGTAGCCTTGGCGACGAAGCCGAGATTCTTGGTCAGTTGCTCGGCGCTCGACACAGCGCCGACATCGGAGCCGAGATCGAGCGGATCGCCGACCTTCAGCTTCGTGGTTGCCTTGACGAGTTCCTCCATGAAGCGGTCATAGACCGAGGCCTGGACCAGCAGCCGCGAGCCGGCGACGCAGACCTGTCCGGAATTGCGGAAGATGCCGTTGGCCGAGACCACCGCCGCCTGTTTCAAATCAGGCGCGTCGGCGAAGACGATGTTGGGCGACTTGCCGCCGAGCTCGAGGAAGACGCGCTTCAAATTGGAGCGTGCGGAATATTCGAGCAGGCGGCGGCCGACCGGGCCGGAGCCAGTGAATGCGATGGCGTCGACATCCATGTGCAGGCCGAGCGCCTCGCCGGCGACCGTACCCCGCCCGGTGACGACATTGAAGACGCCTTCCGGCAGTCCGGCCTCGGTGGCGAGTTCCGCCAGCCGCAGCAATGTCAACGAGGCGATCTCCGGCGGCTTGACGACGATCGCGTTGCCGGCGGCCAAGGCCGGCGCGATCTTCCAGGCGCCGATCATCAGCGGGAAATTCCACGGCACGATGACGCCGACGACGCCGAGCGGCTCCTTGTGGATCAGGCCCAGCACATTGTCGGCCGTCGGCGCGATCTCGCCATAGACCTTGTCGATCGCCTCGGCGTAGTAACGGATGGTGCCGGCCGCGGAGAGCGGCTCGGCCTTGTAGGCCATGCCGATTTCGGTGCCGTTGTCGCGCACGCCGAGCACGGCCAGTTCCAGCGCATACTTTTCGACCAGCTCGGCGAATTTCGCCAGCACCTTCTTGCGAAAGGCGGGGGCGGCGCGCGACCAGGAGCCTTTGGCGAACGCCTTGCGCGCCGAGGCGACGGCGCGGTCGACATCGGCGGCGCCGCCATCGGCGATGCTGGCGAAGGGACGGCCGTCGATCGGCGAGATCACCTGCAGGCTGACGCCGCTCTGCGCGTCCACCGGGCTTCCATCGATGAACAGACGCCGCGCGCCGACCTCCGCTTTGCGCAGCGTGTCGATGGTGTCCTGGTTGATCATTATCAGTTTGCTCCAAATTCTACATGAAGTGTCGCCGGCGCGCGGAACTCCCAGCCGCGGAACACCGGCTGCTTGCCCGGCACTAGGCGCAGGTCGGGAAAACGCTCCAGCAGCAATCTCACCGCAAGGCACATCTGCTCGCGCGCGAAGAAGCGGCCAGAACAGAAATGATGGCCGAAGCCGAAGGCGGCGTGGTTGCCCTCGTCGCGATGGATGTCGAAGCTGTCGGGATCGGTGAAGCGGCTTTCGTCGCGGCTGGCCGAGGAGACCAGCGCGGCGACCGGCGCGCCGGCCGGGATGGTCGCGCCGCCAATCTCCACGGCGCGGGTCGTTTCGCGCGTCTGCGTGCCGATCGGCGCCACCCAGCGCAGGCCCTCGTCGACCGCCTTGGGCACGAAAGTTTCCGGATCGTCGAGCACCTGGCGCAGTTGTCGCGGGTTCGTCAGCAGGCCAACGAGGATGGAGCCGGCGCCGTGTCCCGGTTCCTGCATGCCGCCAAGCAGGATGACCTTGATGGTCGGCATCAGGAAATCGACCGCGCGGGTTTTGCCCTCGGGCATGCCGTCATGCAGCATGTGCGATAGCGCCGAGTCATCCGGCTCGCGGGTCAGCCGTTCAAGCGTCGGCAGGACGGCGGCACCGACCTCGGCGCCGATCGTGTCGGCGATCTCCTGGCGCTTCGGATCTTTTTCGAAGTTGATGGCGCCCTGGGCGAGCCCATAGAACCAGCGGCGCAAGGTCGGCATGTCGATGTCCATCAGGCCAAGCGAGCGCGCCAGGCTCAGCGTCGACACCGGCTCGAAATAGTCGGCCATCAGTTCGGCGGAACCGCGTTTGGCGATCTCATCGAGATAAGGTTCGGCAATCGAGCGCACGAGATCGCCGGCATAGGCGGCGACGGTGCGCGGCCGGTATTTCGGGTCGACGCCCTGGCGCAGGTTCTTGTGGACCTCGCCGTCGGTGGTGAGGATGGTCGGCTTGCCGAAGGAACGCTCGACCGGAGAGACGCCTGCCCTGACGATGGCGGAGAAGATTTCTGGCGACTTCGCCACCAGCTCGACGTCCTTCCAGCGGGTGACGAACCACAGGTTGACCGCCGGCACGAAAGCGACCGGAGCGCTGCGCCTGAGCTCGGCGTAGATCGGATAAGGATCGGCTTCCAGCGCCTCGACCGTGATATCATCGGCAAAGCTCATGCCGCTGCTCCCGCTACGTTAAAGTAGGGCGGCGCGGACGCCGCCCTGCCTTGTCCGTCAATCGCCTATCCCTCAATCGCCGAGCGGCTGGCCGAGCCTTTCGAAGGCAGTCGGATCCCGGCCCCTCAATGCGCCCGCCAGCAGCAGGCCGATCACGGCGGCGATCAGCACCAGCGCCGGCAGGAACACGCCGAGGAAACCGCCGGCTCCCGACAGGCTGCCGAAATTGATGACGATCAGGTAGATGATGACGACGAAGGCGATGAAGGTCAGCGCTGGCAGGATCGTCGTCTTCAGCCCGTTCTCCTGGTTGGACGGATTGGCGCGGAAGTACATCACGACCGCAAGCGAGGCCACCGCCATCATGACGATGACGCCGAGCGTGGCGACGTTGGTGAGCCACGAGAACAGCGCCAGCACCGGATCGAGGCCAAGTACCGCGAACAGCCCGACGACGATTGCCGCGAGCACGGTCTGGATGACCGAGGCGACATGCGGGCTCTGATGCGCCGAATGCGTCACGCCGATCGACTGCGGTAGAAGTTTCTCGCGGCCGGCGACGTAGATGTAGCGGGCGACCGCGTTGTGGAAGGCGAGCACGCCAGCGAACAGGCTCGACACGAAGAGGATGCTCATGGCGTGCGTGAGCAGTGTTCCGGCATAGCGGTCGGAGAGACCGAACAGGAAGGTGGTCGGATCCTGCAAGGCCTGCAGCGACGGCAAGAGCTTTTCGACGCCGGCGCCAACCGCCATCAGCCAGGCGGTGATCATGTAGAACAGGCCGATCAGGATGACGGAGAAATAGGTGGCGCGCGGGATGGTCACCTTCGGGTCGCGCGCCTCCTCGGCATAGATGGTCGTCGCCTCGAAGCCGATGAAGGCGGCGAAGCAGAACAGGATGGCGATGGCCGGCGCGCCGCTGGTGATCTGGCTCCAGCTGAAGGGCGCCGCCGACAGGCCGCTGTCGCCGCCGGTCTTGAGGATGGTGAGGTCGAGGATCAGCACGACGACATATTCGGCAAGCACCAGCACCGTCAGGATCTTGGCCGACAGGTCGACCTGGCGGTAGCCGAGCACGGCGACGATGGCGATGGCGATGAAGCTCCACACCCACCAGGGCAGGTTGATGCCCCAGCCAGCGAACAGGCCGGAAGTGGCCGCTCCCAACAGGCCCATGACGCCGATCTGCATGGCGTTGTAGGACAGGATCGCGATCAGCGCGACGGCGCCGCCGGCAAGGCCGCCCAGCCCACGCGCGGCGTAAGCATAGAAGGCGCCGGCATTGCCGATGTGGCGCGACATGGCGACATAGCCAACCGCGAACAGCAGCAGCAGCAGCGTCACGATCAGATAGGTGCCGGCAAAGCCGGCGCCGTTGCCCATCAGCATGCCGAGCGGTGTGCCGCCGGCAACGGCCGTAAGGGGTGCTGCGGCCGAGATCACCATGAAGGTGATGGCGCCGACGCCAAGGCTGTTCTTCCTTAGCCGGTTCGCTGAGCCGGCTTCAATGGTCGTCATTTTTCCCTCCATTCCGCTTAGCGGAAACCAAGTGTCCCTGAGATGCCGAGGACCTTCTGGCGGGTCCGATGTTCATTTCACTATTTGCAACGGCATTTCGATATTAGACTTGCAAAGGAATCGACTTGCTGTCAAGTTAATTCGCACGTTAAGTATCTGGAGGAGGAACAGAGACGCGATGAGCACCGTGGCCAAAGCCATTTCGCTGCTGGAGCTGTTGGGCAGCGGCGCGCCCGAGGCGGCGCTTGCCGATATCGCCAAGGCCGCCGGTTTCGACAAGGCGACGACGCGCCGGTTGCTGGTTTCGCTCATCGCGCAAGGGCTGGTCGAGCAGGACGAGGCGACACGCTTCTACCGGCTCGGCGCCGGCCTGACGCGGCTGGCGCTGATGCGCGAGGCGCAGTTCCCCTTTCTGCGCATGGCGGTGCCGGTGGTCGATGCGCTGGCCGCCGAGACCGGCGAGACGGTGCATCTGTCGGAATATTCCAGGCGCGGCCTGATCACCGTTCATGTGGTCGAATCGCCTAAAGCCAACAGGGTCAGCGTGCCGCCCGGCGAAGTGCTGCCGATGCATGCGACGGCGTCCGGCATCGCCTTCCTGGCTTTCACGGAGGAGCGCATCCGCGAAGCCATCCTCGCCGGACCGATGCCGGCCTTCACGCCCTTCACCATCGGCGATGCAAACACTTTGGCCGAACAAGTCGCCGCCGCCCGCGCGCGCGGGCATTCCATCGGCTCGCAGGGTTTCGAGGAAGGCGTGATGAGCGTCGCCGCGCCGGTTCTCGGCACCGATGGTTACGCCATCGGCGCCATCGCGGTGGCGGCGCCAAGAGTGCGCACCCAAAAGGCCGATATCGAGCGGCTCGGCATCGGCGTGACCGCCGCGGGCCGCGAGATCGGTGAACGGCTGTTCGGCCGGCTGCCCGGCCAGAAGCGGGCATGACAACCAACAAGAGACTGCAGGGAGATTGACGTGGAGGAGAAACGCCGAATCCTGGTTATCGGCACCGGCGACACTAAGGCCGACGAGCTTCTGTTCATGCGCGAGCGCATCGAGGCCGTCGGCGGCGTTGCCGTGATGATGGACGTCAGCGTGCTTGGCGATCCGCCCTACAGGCCGGAGCACGACCGGCATGCCGTGGCCAAGGCCGCCGACACGACGATCGATGCGATCATCGCCAGCGGTGACGAGAACACGGCGATGACCTTGATGGCGCTCGGCGCCTCGCGGCTCGCGCGCTCGCTCCATGACAAGGGCGAGATCGAGGGTTTCATCGCACTGGGCGGCTCGATGGGCACCGACCTTGCGCTCGACGTCGCGCTTGCATTGCCGCTCGGCGTGCCCAAATTCGTCGTCTCGACGATTGCCTATTCGCATCTCGTGCCGCCGGAGCGCATCGCCACCGACCTGATGATGATCCTGTGGGCCGGCGGCCTCTACGGGCTCAACAGCGCCTGCAAGGCAGTGCTGTCGCAGGCCAGCGGCGCTGTCGTCGGCGCCGCGCGGGCTGTCGTCAAACCCGACATGTCGCGGCCGAAGGTCGGCATGAGCTCTCTGGGCAAGAGCTGCCTGCAATATATGGTGACGCTGAAGCCGGAGCTGGAAAAGCGCGGCTATGAGGTCATCGTCTTCCACACCACCGGCATGGGCGGACGCGCGTTGGAGGCGATCGCGGCGCAGAAGGGTTTCGTCGCGGTGCTCGACTTCAGCCTGCAGGAGCTCGCCAACCAGCTCACCGGCTCGGTGGTGAATTCGGGCACCGACCGGCTGGAGAATGCCGGGCGGCAGGGCATTCCGCAGATCGTCGCGCCCGGCGCCATCGACATGGTGGACTTCCCGACCTGGCAGGCGGTGCCGTCGCGCTTCGCCGAGCGGCCGTACCACGCGCATAACCGGCTGCTTGCCTCGGTGACTTCCGACGGCGCAACGCGCCAGGAGATCGCGCGCGCCATCGGCGACAAGCTCGCCGCAGCGACCGGTCCGACGGCCTTCATCCTGCCCGCCGGCGGCATCCAGCAATGGGACCAGGAAGGCGAGCCGCTCTACGAACCTGAGGCGCTGTCGGCTTTTGTCGAAGAGATGCGAACGCGCGTGCCGGAGAATGCCGAGCTGCATGAGATCTCCGGCCACATCAACGACGTCGCCTTCAGCGCCAAGGCGCTGGAGATCTTCGACCGCTGGGTGGCCGAAGGCATCGTGCCGCCCGGCGTGACCGGCAGGCAGGCGGCATGAGCGAAGTGAAGCCGCAGGCGCTGGTGCTCGATTTCGGCGGCGTGGTCACGCGCACGCTGTTCGAGACGCATGCGCTGACCGAGCAGGCGCTTGGGCTCAAGCCGGGCACGCTCGACTGGCGCGGGCCCTTCGATCCGGCTTCCGATGCGCTGTGGCGCTCGATGCAGGCCGACGAGATCAGCGAACGCGACTATTGGAGAACGCGCACACACGAGGTCGGCCGACTGGTGGGCGAGGACTGGCAGGATATGTCGACCTTCGTGCAGCGGGCGCGCGGCGCCGATCCGCAGGCGGTAGTGCGGCCCGAGGCCGAGCGTGCGATCCGCATCGCGCATCAAGCCGGCGTGCGGCTCGCCATCCTCTCCAACGAGCTCGACCTGTTCTATGGCGCCGATTTTCGACAACGCCTGCCGCTGCTTTCGCTTTTCGAGACGATCGTCGATGCGACTTACACAAAAATCCTCAAGCCCGATGCCCGCGCCTATGCGATGGTCGGTGAGGCGATGCAGCTGCCGCTTTCGGCCTGCGTCTTCGTCGACGACCAGAAGCGCAATGTCGACGGGGCGGTCGCCGCCGGCATGCTCACCGTTCATTTCGACGTCGCAGAGCCGGCGCGAAGCTATGCCGAGGCGCTCAGTCCTTTCGGGCTGACGCTCTCCTGATTGGAAAAACGGAGACCCTCCCGATGCGTGACATCAACTTCCTCACCGAAAACAACGCTAAGCCGATCTGGCATCCGATGGCGCATCCGGCCGAAATGCGGGCAAGCCCGCCGAAGATCATCATGAAAGGCGAAGGCGTTTCGGTAACCGATGCCGAGGGCCGCACGGTGCTCGACGCCGTCGGTGGCCTCTGGAATGTCAACCTCGGCTACAGCTGCGATCCGATCAAGAAGGCGATGACGGCACAGCTCGACGCCCTGCCCTATTATTCCGGTTTTCGCGGCACCTCGACCGGACCGTCGATCGAGCTCGCTTACGAGCTCACCGAATGGTTCGCGCCCGAGGGCATGGTGCGCGCCTTCTTCACCTCGGGCGGCTCGGATTCGGTCGAGACGGCGCTGCGAGTTGCCAGGCAGTATTGGAAGATCCGCGGCCAGGCCGACCGCACGAAATTCCTGGCGCTGAAGAAGGGCTATCACGGCACGCATTTCGGCGGCGCCTCGGTCAACGGCAACGCCAATTTCCGCCGCAACTACGAGCCGCTTTTGCCCGGCGTCTTCCATGCGCCGGCGCCCATGGCCTATCGCAACCCGTTCGACGAGACCGACCCGGCGAAGCTGGCGAAGCTTTGCGCGCGGGCGATCGAGGAAGAGATCGCTTTCCAGGGAGCCGACACCATCGCCGCCTTCATCATGGAGCCGGTGCTCGGCGCCGGCGGCGTCATCGTCCCGCATGAGAGCTTCATGCCGATGGTGCGGGCGATCTGCGACCGCCACGACATCCTCTTGATTGCCGACGAGGTGGTGACCGGCTTCGGCCGCACCGGCGCCTGGTCGGGCTCGCGGCTCTCCAGCACGAAACCGGATTTCATGACCATCGCCAAGGCGATCACATCGGGTTATTTCCCGCTCGGCGCGACGATGATCGGCGGCAAGGTCGCCGATGTCTTCGAGGCCGACAAGACGAGCTTCGGCGCGATCGGCCATGGCTATACCTATTCCGGCCATCCGGTCGGCTGCGCGGCCGGTCTGGCGGCGCTCGCCGAAACCAAGCGGCTGGCCGTCAACGAGAATGCGGCGGCGCGCGGCGTCGAGCTCGGCAAGGCGCTGGAGGCGCTTAAGGCCAAGCACCAGCTGGTCGGCGACGTCCGCTACCAGGGCTTGATGGCGGCGCTCGAGCTGGTTTCGGACCGCGCCGCCAAGAAGCCTGTCGACAAGAAGACGATGGCCGCCGTCGCGGACGGCGCTTACGAGGCAGGCGTCATGCTGCGCGTCTCCGGCAACAACATCATCCTGTCGCCGCCGCTGATCATCACCGCCGCCGATGTGGTGAAGATCGCCGAGGGGCTGGATGCGGGGTTGGCCGCTGCCGCGGCCTAGGGAATAGGGATTGGGCAGTAGGCAATAGGAAGTGGAGTGCACCCCAAAACTGAGACAAGGATATAAGGGACAGTCCTGAGAGAGGGACTGATGCCTCAAAGACGGAAAT
>NZ_JAIUIM010000042.1:0-39211 GCF_020165615.1 Mesorhizobium sp. BH1-1-5 | reverse complement strand
ACCGGCGTGTCGCCGGCCATCTCCTCGACCATGTAGCTCTTCATCCGCTCTCAACTTCGGCCGCAGCCGCTTGTTCCGGCCGTGGGGCAGGGGAGTGAAAAAGCATAATGAAAAATGGCCCTAGAGCCGTGTCCCATTTTTTCCAAGTGGCTGTAAAGGCTCGTTTCATACATCCCGGCTAGGGGCACCATCCTTCTCCAATCTTTTCGAGTTTTGACGACTGTGGCGCAGGCTGACGACGGCCAGCCCGCGCCTTTGTTGTTTCACGCAATTCCGGACGGAAAACCGCTACGCACTTTTCCTGGAATTGCTCTTGCGGTCAGAGCGAGTGCTTGTAGCCGATCGCGATGTTGAGCTTGTCGCCGGCGAGATCGTCGTAAGGCGCCGACGTCGTGTCGGTCTTCTTCCACGCGTAACCGACGCTGGCATAGACCGCGTTGGTGGAATCGATGTTGTAGGTCACGCCTGTGGCCAGCTTCGGCGTTTCCCAGGTGGCATTGAAGGCGTTGCGGTAGCGGAAGTTGAAAACGTTCCACGTCCATTGCTTGGACAGTTTCCAGTCGCCCGCCAGATACAACGCGTAGTAAGGAACGTTCGCGTTGGCGTCCGCATCCTTGATGATGCCGGTGTCATGCCAGGTGTAGCCAAGAGCTACGCTTGGAGTCAGCGTGAAGGCGTCCGTCAGCTTGATCTTGTAGCCGAGGCTCGCCTCGCCATAATATTGCGTCTTTCCACCGGTCTTGAAGGTTGGCTGGATGAATACGCCACCGACGAAATTGTCGTCGAAATTGTGCGAGACGCTGAGCTTGAAGTAGGTGTCGGCAAGCGATCGGGCTTTGTTGCTGCCGTTGTCGATGGCGTAGAATTCGGGACTTCCCTCTATCCCTATGGTCCAGGTCGGCGCTGCCGGCGGGGGCGCTTCGACGATGTCGGCGGCGAAGCTGGATGATGCCATGGACAGTGAGATGCCCAATGGCGCGACGATGGCACGAAAAAACATGGTCTTTCCTCGATGTAGGAAGTGGCGGAGATGTGCCGGCGATGCGGCGAGGAACCCGCTAGGCGCGCCGGATTTCAGTTATGTGACGATGTGCCATTTGTGCAAACACGAGGATATCACGAAGTCGGGATCATCGGGATTGCCGCCTTGGTCAGCTCGATAGGCACCCTGATCGGTCGGCGGAAAAGTCGCCATGCCGACGCTGTGTCGGGCCACTCCGAGCCGGGACGAACAACCTCGCGGGGAGCGCGTTCGGCTCGGCGGGCTCACCGGCAAACTTGTGCCGATCGGGTGTCGGCGCGATCATGGACTGCCCCGTTAGAGCGGCTGCTACCGCATATTCCCCGTATGCCCTTGCGAGTAGCGCCCCGGCTGCGGCCACACGGTCAGCCCATGCGGCTCGACGCCGACGCGGATTTTCGTCACCGCGCCGCTGGTGGTGTCGATCATGTAGACGTCGCTGTCGAAGCGGCCGGAGAGCCATAGCTGCCTGCCGTCGGCGCTGATATTGCCCATGTCGGGGCTGCCGCCGCCGGGGATCGGCCATTGCGCGACGACGGCGCGGGTGGCGAAGTCGATCACCGTGACGCCGCCCGGACCCTTGGCCTTGCCCTGCTCCATCTTGTGCGAGCCGCGGTTGGAGACGTAGAGGCGCTTGCCGTCGCGGCTGACGACGAAGCCGTGCGTGCCGATGCCGGTGGGGATGAAGCCGATTTCCTTGAAACTGTCGCCATCGACCAGGAACACGCCGTCATTCATCATGTCGGCGACGTAGAAGACCTTGCCGTCGGGCGAGAGCCGGATGTCCTGCGGCATGCCCATCTTGGAGAGGTCGAGGTGGCCGAGCACCTTCTGGTTTTTCAGGTCGATCTTGGCCAGGCCGCCATCGCCATATTCGCAGGTGAAGATCGCATAGGAGCCGTCGACCGCGAAATCGGCATGGTTGATGCCGGGGCAGGTCGGCGTCGGCAGGCTCGATTTCAATGCCATGGTGTGCGGGTCGCGGAAATCGAGCCGCTTCATCGCCTCGTCGACGACGATTGCGGCGCTCCCGTCCGGCATGAAATACAGATTGTAGGGGTCGTCGACCGCAATCTGCTGGCCGGGCTTGGCCGTCATCGGGTCGATCGGCGTCAGGCTGCCGTTCCTGCCGGTGCCGTTGTTGGCGACCCACAGCGTCTTGAGGTCCCAGGACGGCACGACATGCTGCGGCTTGCTGCCGACCGGGAATCGGCCGACCTCCTTCAAGGCGACGGTGTCGATCACCGAGACGCTGTTGGAGGAGCGGTTGGGCACATAGACGCGCGGCAGCGCGCCGGTCGTGGCAGGACTCAGATGGCTGGCCGTGGTCTGGCTGTAGATGTTGACCGGGGGAGGCGGCGGATCGGAGCAATCCTCCGGGCAGGAGCCGGCATGCGAGGCGCCGGGCTGGAGCGAGACAAGCAGCGCAAGCGGCACGCAAACACGGATGAAGCGCAGGGAAGTCTCGATCATTTTGGCTGACTTGCGATGAAGGCGCGGATCGCATCCGTCGTCCCGTCGACGATGAGATCCACCCCAAGTTGCCCGAATTCCGCGGAAGACCTTGCCGGATCGCCGCCATAAACGCCATCCCCGGCACCGAGCTTTGATGGGCCTGCGAGACGATCCTTGCGCACCAGCGACGGGTCGACGGCGAGCATCAGCGAGGTGTCGGCCAAGCCGGCATGGGTGCCGATTTCGGCGCGGGCGGCGCCGGCGGCCAGCAGCTTGTCGGTATAGGGCCCTCGCGAGAGCCGATAGTAATCGACATCGGCAAAGACCCGCACCGGCGTCCCTTTCCATTCCGCATCGAGCCGGTCGGCTACCTGACGTTCGTCGGCCTGATAGCCGCCGTGGTCGCCGATCAGCACGATGGTCTTGAAGCCGGCATGCCTGAAGCTGCGGGCTGTGGCTTCGAGCAGTTGCTCGAAAGTCTTGTCGCCGATGGAGATGGTTCCCGGAAAACGCATGTGGGAGGTCGGCGGATCGATGTTGCCTTCCGGCACATAGGCGATGACCGGCGCGACCAGCGCATTGCCCAGCTTCGCGGCGATCTTCTCGGCGAGAGCTTTCACCCGCACATTGTGCTTGCCCAGCGCCATTGCCGGGCCGCTCTGCTCGGTGCCGCCGATCGGAACGATGATCGTGGTCGTTCCCGCCGCGACGAGGTCGCGCAACTCGGTCCAGGTCAGGTCTTCCAGGAACACCGAAGCGCTTGCCGGATTGACCGCCGGCAGGAACAGCAGCAGCGCGGCGCCAGCCAGGATGCGCCGCAGCGCGCGCCTTCCGATCTCGACAAGCATGCCCTGGGTTTCCTGGAATTGCGCTAGCGACGCTTCAGCAAGCTCCGCATGCGGTTGCGCAGGATGCGCGCCATGTTGCGGGTCTCACGGTAGAGATGCAGTTGCGAGGCGGCCTGGCGGGCCAGCCGGTCGGCGTCCGGCGTCAACCCGACCACAAGCGTGCCCATCGGCTTGCGCTCGCTCCACAGGCGGCTCATCACCGGGTGGTCCGGAACCGCGCAGGAATCGGTCATGACGATGTTGGGGTCGTCGAGATGCTGCTTGGTCACCTCGATCATCAGAAGCGTGCCCGGCGAATAGGCGGAGAGCGCCTCGTCGTATGCAGTCTTCCAGGTATAGGCGACGCCGGCCTCGACGAAGACGACCAGGCAGGCGATGGTGCGGCTGTCGAGCGTCAAGAGATGGATGCGGCACATGTCCTGCTCGGCCAGCCTGTGCACGGCCTCGCGGGCGAAGGCGGCGCGGTAGCGGTCGATCGCCATCGCGGTGCGCTCGCGGCCTTTCCAGCCGGCCGCTTCGAGCGTCAGGAAGCTTTCGATGGCGTGGCGGATCTCGTCCGGTCCGCGCGCCACGACGTGCTCGAGCTTGCCTTGATCGGCGAGACGCCGCTTCAGGCGGCGGAATTCACGATAGTGATGCGCGCGCAGCGAAGCCTTGAGATAGTCCTCGCCATCGGCATCGCTTTCAAGCACCGGGCGCTCGACCTTGCCGGTGGTCACAAGGGTCAGGCCTCGGCTGTCGGCAAAGGAGGTGAGCAGGCTCGCCACCGGGCCGTCTAGCCGCATGTCGGGCAGCACGAAGACCTTGGGCAGCTTGAGATGCGGCCTCGACAGCATCGAGAAGAAATCCTCGATGACGCCGACCGGGTCGTCGCGGTCGACCAAAGGCGTGCCGAGCGGGCCGAACGGGCTCGACCATGTGCGCATCACCGGGACGCCGAGCGGGATCGCCGGCCGCTCGACCGAGAACGGCACCAGAAGGCGCAGCCGATTGCGATACTCGTCGCCGTCGCGGATGACGGCCAGGCGAACTTCGCGGTCTTCCAGCCGCGGCATCGCCGGCGCGAGGAAGCGCGGGTTGAAGAAGACGTTGGGCTCGATCGTGCGGGCGCTGAGATAGTCGAGCTCCTCGACGAGGTCGAAGCCGGCCGAGGCCGGATAGATGGCGAGCTTGCGTTCCGGCCTGTTGCTGGCGAAGAGCTCGATATGGGCCGGGTCGGCCTCGCGCGCCAGGCCGGCAAGGTTGGAGACCATGGCGCCGGCTGGGCCGCCGCTGGTCTCTTCGAGCAACGGGACTGCGGCCATCAGGCGATTTCCTTCTTTGCAGGCACGAAGATCGCCATCACGATGCCGAGCTTGCGCCAGACGGTGAAGGACAGCGCGCTGGCCTCGAAAACCATGGCGAGGCTGGTGGCGATCGCCGCGCCCCAAAGGCCGAACAGCGGGATCAGGATCACATTGAGGCCGATGTTGAGCGCCAGCGTCATGGCATAGACGGCGGCGCAGATGTTCTGGTTGCCGCTCATGGTCAGCAGGCTCTCGCAGGGGCCGACGGCGGCGCGCGCCACGACGCCCAGCACCAGCAGGAACAGCAGCGGGTAGCCGGCGGTGAATTCGGGGCCGAACAGCACCAGCATCGGCTCGCCGAGCACCAGCACCAGCAGCGCCATCAAAAGCGAAGGCCAGAAGGTCCAGGAGACGGTCTCGCGGGCGAAGGCGGCAAGCCTATGCGGCTCGCCATGGGTGAATTGCGCATAGCGCTGGGCAACGCCGGCCTTGACCGCGAAATAGACGAAATGCACCAGCGCCAGCGTCTTCACCGTGGCGAAATAGACGGCGACGTCATTGGGATTGAGATAGGCGCCCACCATCAGCACGTCGGCATTGGTGAGCAGGAAGAAGAAGCCCTCGACCAGGAAGATCGGCAGCGAGACGAGGATCCACTGGCCGAAATGCACCGCCATAGGCCCGGGCGGGATCTTCTTTTCCATGCGCGACGTGACGGCCATCAGCTGGCCGAGCGTGGTGACATAGGTCGCGGCGATCCAGGCGAAGATCGCGGTCTTGGCGTCGGGCACATAGTGCATGCCAAGCATCAGCGCCATGAACAGCAGGATCAGCACCGGGCGCACCAGATAGGTGGGCGACAGCGCCAGCAGCGCCCAGGAATTGGCGCGCGCCAGCCCCTGCAGGAGATCGCCCATGGCGATCATCGGCAGGCAGATGACGCCGAGGATGAAAGGGATGACATAGTAGTTCTCTATCCAGTCCGAAGCGAGCCACACGCCAAGCGCGCCGAGGCCTGCCACCAGCGTCGAGGCGACGAGCACGAAGAGGCGGCTCGCCTGCACGATGCCGCGCAGCTCGGCCAGCATGCCGCGCTCGCGATATTCGGGAATGAAACGGATGACCGAGGTGTGGAAGCCGAGGCAGGCGAGATTGCCGACGATGACCATCGTCACCCAGACCAGCACCGATATGCCGTATTCGAACGAGCCCATCCAGCGCGCCATCAGCACCTGGCTGACGAAGGCGATGAAGGCGCTGATGATGCGGATGGAGAAGGCGATCAGCGACATGCGCCCGGCTTCGCCGCGCTCGTCGGCGGTGAACAGCACGGCGTCGATGCGGCCAAGCAACGGACGCATGCGCAGCGCCCAGCGCTGCGGCAGGAACCGCCCGGCAGTCGTCGCCGCGGAAAAGCGCACCCAGAACTCTCCGTTTTCCGCCTCTTTCCAGCGTTCCGGTCTATCCGAAACACCTTAAGAAACGGTTGGGTGGAGAGGGCGGGGCCTTACCTTCTCCCCTAGGGGAGAAGGTGTCGCCGAAGGCGACGGATGAGGGTGTTCCAGGGAACGCCGACGCCTCACTCCACTGGAACACCCTCATCCGTCTCGGCGCTGCGCGCCGATCCAGCTTCTCCCACAAGGGGAGAAGGAAGAGGCGCCCCTTACATGCCCTTCATCGCGTCGCAGGATACGTTCGGGTTCATGTCGGCGAAGGCGCCGGTCGGGTTCTGCTTCCAGGCCCAGACATGCAGCTCGTAGAACGGGCCGAGCCCGTAGCGGTTGGGCGCGGTGTTGAAGTTGAACAGATGGCCCTCGAGCGAGGCCGGGCCCTTCGCGGTGATGTACTCGACCGCGATCAGCTTCAGCGTGCCGTCGGCCATCGGCTCGTACATCACGGCTTCCGGCTTGGCGACTTCGACGGCGTCGTCCTTCAGATAGGCGGCGTTGACGTAATGGATGCCCATGGCGCCGCCGGTAAGACCGCTGGCGCAAGGGATCGGCGTGTAGCCTTCGGCCTTCGCCACCGCGACGTCCTCGAAGCGGCTGTCCAGCGCCCGCACTTTTTCAGCCAGCGGATTGACGGTTTCCGCCGTGGCGGCGCCCGTCATCAGCATCATGATCGCGGCAGAGGCGCCGATAACGCACCTGGTTAGGGTCTGAATGCTCATTTGTCTCTCCAATTCGATTTGAGGCGCGCAAGCGGCGGGTCAGCCTGTCAAGGCCAACTCCGCCGGCAGCGCCTGTCGTTAAAAGGGATGATCGCTGATCCGATGAGGCAGGATCAGCGGTGATGCCACCAATATTCCCAGTATTCGCGCGGGTTTTCCCGCTCATGCAGGCCGATGTCGCGTCTCAGGTAATCGTCCTGCGGCGGCAAGCGGCGCTGGTTTCGCAAGGGCGAAAGCAGCGCCGACAGAGCCCGTCGCATGAAGCCGCGCCGTGGCGGGAGGTTGTCCGCCGCGGCGGGTAGACTCTCGCGATCCGGCACGGCGTCTGGTCCGCCAGCGACGGGACTGATCTGCCCGACATGGTCTGCCCGATCAGCGATAAAAGTAGGGGTCGAGGACCCGAACCTCCGTGATCTTGTCGACGGGGAGCGAATTCTTCTGCGCCGTGCTGCGGATCGCCTCCGGCGAGGGCCCGTCATAGATGCAGAAGCTCTTCGACTTGTCGGGCGAGACGAAGGATTGCACCCAGGTGACGCCTTTCTCCGCATTGCGGGCGATGACGCCGCCCATCGCGGTGGCGCCGGCATCGTTCATCGGCACGTTCAGGCCTTCCGGGAAGGTGCGTTCAACAAGGTAGCGAGGCACGATCGATTTCCTTTCATTGGTGAATTGCGCTCGGTTCAGCGCGACCCAGCAGAAATCACCTTCGCGAAAGGCGCGCATCGGAACCTTTCCCCATATTTGACGGGACGATTCCCTATCTTTGGAGCGTTCTATGTGGAAGTGAGCACTCGAATGTGTGGAAGGTCACATTTCCGCCCGTTCGTACCGATTATCCAGCGGCATCCGCCGCGCCCAAGAATCCCAATTCGCGAGAGTGACGATGCTTCTGGAAAGGCAGACGCAACTGCAGCAACTGGAGGCCGTGCTGGCCGGCACCGTGCAAGGCCACGGCCGCGTCGTGGCGCTGACCGGCGAAGCCGGTGCCGGCAAGACGACGCTGGTCGAGGCGTTCATGGAGAGGCTGACGGAAGGCGTGAAGCTGTTGCGCGGCGCCTGCGAGGACCTCTCGATCCCCGATCCGCTCGGCGCGCTCTACGATCTCGCGCGCGAGGCGGGATGGGAGTTGCCGCAGGCAATCGACGCCCGGCAGGGGCAAAGGATGCCGCTCTTTTCCGACGCGCTCGATGTTTTCGAGACGAGGGGGCCGAGCGTCCTGGTCATCGAGGACCTGCATTGGGCGGATGACGCGACGCTCGACTTTGTCCGATTCCTCGGCCGGCGCATCGCAAGCACCCACATCCTGCTCGTGGTCACCGCGCGGACCGACCGCAGCGAGGGCCAGATGCGGGTACGGCGGGCGCTCGGCGAAATTCCGGCCGGCAACATCCATCGTATCGAGGTCCCCTTGCTCAGCGAGACGGCCGTTCTGTCGCTCGCCGAGGCCGCCGGCCGCGACGGCGGCGCGATCTACCGCGCCACGGCGGGCAATGCTTTCTTCGTGACGGAGTTGCTGGCCGGCGAAAAAGACAGCCTGCTTCCGGTCAGCGTGCGCGATGCGGTGCTCGCGCGCGCCGAGCAGCTCTCGTCCGGCGCCCGCTCGATGCTCGACGCGGTCTCGGTGTTCCCGCGCCGCGCCGACGCCTGGGCGTTGAGCGGCCTTTGCGGGATCGCCGCCGCCGGCCAGCTTGCCGAATGCGTCGCCAACGGCCTGCTCGAGGATTTCGGCGACGGCTATGCCTTCCGGCACGAGATCGCCCGCACGGCGATCGAAATGGCGCTGACGCCCAGCAAACGGCGGGAGTACAATGAACGCGCCCTGGCGGCCTTGCGCGAAAATCCGCAAGTCGCCACCGCAAGGCTGGTGCATCATGCCGTGGAAGCGCAAAGCCTGGACGTGGTGCGAGAGCTCGCGCCGGTCGCGGCGCGCGAGGCTTCCCGCGTCGGCGCGCATCGCGATGCAGCGGGCTATTACGAGGTCGCGCTGCGCTACGCGGATATCCTGCCCATCGAGAAGCGGGCGGAGCTCCATGAAGGCCACGCCTTCGAGTGCCACCTGATCGGCCGCATCGACGCGGCGATGGAAGCGCAGGGCCGGGCGCGCCAATTGCGCCAGGCACTGGGCGATCGGCTCAAGGAAGGCGACAGCCTCAGGTGCTTGTCGCGCTTTGCCTATCTGGTCGGCGATCGCGAGGCGGCGGACCGTTTCGGCGAGCAGGCCGTGGAGCTTCTGGAGACCGCGCCCGACAGCGCCGAACTGGCGATGGCCTATTCGAACCTCTCGCAACTGGCGATGCTCGCCGAGCGGCTCGACGACACGCTTTCGTTCGGCGGCAAGGCGATCGAGCTGGCGGAGCGTCTCAACCGGCCGGACATCCTCTGCCACGCGCTCAACAATGTCGGCGCCGCCGGACAATGGCTGGACTTTGCCAAGGGGCGGCGCGATCTCGCCCGCAGCCTCGGCATTGCGCTGTCGGGCAACTTCCAGGAGCATGCGGCGCGCGCCTTCACGAACTGCGCCTGCGTCGAGATGAACAGGCTCAACTTCAAGGAGGCGGCGTCGTTCCTGGAGCGCGGCATCGGCTATTGCGTCGAGAACGATCTCGCGACATGGCGCGATTATATGCGCGGCGTGCAGGCGCAGCTTTGGCTTCGCCGCGGCCTTTGGAACGATGCCGCGGCAATGGCGCATGAGGTCGTCGACGACGACGCAACGACGCCGCTCGTGCGCTATCCGTCGCTGGTGGCGCTGGCAAAATTGCGCATCCGACGCGGCGACCCGTCGGCCGAGCCGATCATCGAAGAGATGAGGCTGTTCCTGGACAAGGGCATGGAACTGCAGCGGCTTGTGGCGTTTGCCGCAGTGCTGGCCGAATTGGCCTGGCTCGGGCAAGCCGACAGGCAGGAAGCCCTGCGCCTGATCGCGGTTGCCGAAAGCCTCGCGCCGACGCCGGCCGTGTTCGGCGAACTTGCTGTCTGGCGCGAGCTGCTGTCGCCTGGATCCGAACCTGGCGACACGGACGGCATGGCTGAGCCGCACCGCCTGCAACTGAGCGGCAACTGGCGCGGCGCCGCCGCGTTATGGGCCGAAATGGGCGCGCCTTTCGAACGGGCCGTGGCCTTGCTGCTCGGCGATGAAGCGGCGCAGCGCGAGGCGCTCGCCATCTTCGAGGAGCTTGGCGCGATGGCGGTCGCGCAGCACGCCCGCGGCCTTATGCGGGAAAGCGGCGTCAGTCACATCGCGAGAGGACCCCGACAGGCGACGCGCGCCAACCAGGCCGGCCTCACGCAGCGCCAGATGGAAGTCCTGGAACTTCTCGATCGGGGCTTTTCCAACAAGAAGATCGCCGCGCATCTGACGATTTCGCCCAAGACGGTCGATCACCACGTCTCGGCGGTGCTGGAGAAGCTGGAAGTCATCTCGCGCGGCGAGGCGGCGGCCGCGGCGCGTGCATCGGGGCTGGTGTGAGTTTTGGCTTTCAGGCCGGCATACGTCGCCGGACGTTGGTGCTGTCCCTCATCCGCCCTTCGGGCGCCTTCTCCCCGTATAGTGACGGGGAGAAGGAAAAGAGGGTCAGGCGAAGGTGCCGTGGCAGTGCTTGTACTTCTTGCCGGAGCCGCAGGGGCAGAGCTCGTTGCGGCCGACCTTGCCCCAGGTCGAGGGGTTCTTCGGGTCGCGGTTTTCCGGCGCGACGGCGGCATTAGTGTCCTGGCGCATGAGAAGCGCGGTCTCGCCGCCTTGGAAGTCGTCCTCGCCGGTGGTGCCGTCGATGTGCGAGCCGAACATGTCGGGGGCTTCGGGCGGCGGCGCGTCCGCCGCCTGGCGCACCAGCTCGACGCGCATCAACTGCGCCGTGACGGCCTGGCGCAAATTGCCGAGCATGCCCTGGAACAGCTCGAAGGCTTCGCCCTTGTATTCCTGCAGCGGGTCGCGCTGCGCGTAACCGCGGAAGCCGACGACCGAGCGCAGATGATCGAGATTGACGATGTGCTCGCGCCACAGATGGTCGAGCGTCTGCAGCACCACCGAACGCTCGACATAGTTCATCACGTCAGGGCCGAAGCGGTCGGCGCGTTCCTTGGCGGCGGCGTCGGCCGCGGCCGTGATGCGTTCGCGGATATCGTCCTCGGCGATGCCCTCTTCCTTGACCCATTCCTCGATCGGCAGGTCGAGGTTGAGGTATTGCGCCACTTCCTCCTTGAGGCCGGCGACGTTCCACTGCTCGGCATAGGCGTTTTCGGGAATGTTCTTGGCGACGACCTCCTCGATGACGCCTTCGCGCATCTCGCCGATCGTCTCCGACAGGCCTTCGCCGTCCATCAGCTCGATGCGCTGCTCGAACACCACCTTGCGCTGGTCGTTCGAGACGTCGTCATACTTCAAGAGGTTCTTGCGGATGTCAAAGTTGCGCGCCTCGACCTTCTTCTGCGCCTTTTCCAGCGCCTTGTTGATCCAGGGATGGATAATCGCCTCGTCTTCCTTGAGGCCGAGCTTCTGCAGCATGCCGTCCATGCGCTCGGAGCCGAAGATGCGCATCAGGTCGTCCTGCAGCGACAGGAAGAATTTCGAGCGGCCCGGGTCGCCCTGGCGCCCGGAGCGGCCGCGCAGCTGGTTGTCGATGCGGCGCGATTCATGACGTTCGGTGGCCAGCACGTAGAGGCCGCCGGCGGCCAGCGCCTTTTCCTTCAGCCGTTCGATATCTTCGTGGATCGCCTTCTCCCGCGCCTCGCGCTCGGGTCCGGCCGGCATGTCACCAAGCTCCTCGGCGATGCGCATCTCGGCGTTGCCGCCGAGCTTGATGTCGGTGCCGCGGCCGGCCATGTTGGTGGCGATGGTGATGGCGCCGGGCTTGCCGGCCTGGGCGACGATGGCCGCCTCGCGCTCGTGGTGGCGGGCGTTCAGCACTTCGAAGTTCTTGAAGCCGTCCTTGCGCAGGCGCTCGGCCAGCTGCTCGGACTTCTCGATCGAAGTGGTGCCGACCAGCGTCGGCTGGCCCTTGGCGCTGGCTTCGCGGATTTCCTTGACGATCGCCTTGTACTTCTCCTCGACCGTCCGGTAGACCTCGTCGTCCTCGTCCTTGCGGATGACCGGCAGGTTGGTCGGGATCTCGGTGACTTCGAGGCCGTAGATGTTGCCGAATTCCTCGGCCTCGGTCAGCGCCGTGCCGGTCATGCCGGCAAGCTTCTTGTAGAGGCGGAAATAGTTCTGGAAGGTGACGGAGGCCAGCGTCTGGTTCTCCGGCTGGATCTGCACATGCTCCTTGGCCTCAAGCGCCTGGTGCAGGCCTTCCGAATAGCGGCGTCCAGGCATCATGCGGCCGGTGAACTCGTCGATGATGACGATCTCGTCGTTGCGCACGATGTAGTCGCGGTCCTTCTGGAACAAGAGATGCGCCTTCAGCGCGTTGTTGACGTGATGGACGATGGCGACGTTCTCGACGTCGTAGAGCGACTCGCCTTTCAACAGGCCGGCGTCGCGCAGCATGTTTTCCAGCTTCTCGGTGCCGTCCTCGGTGAAGATCGTCGTCTTCTGCTTCTCGTCGACCTCGTAGTCGGCCGGACCGAGCTTCAGCATGAAGGTGTCGATGGTGTTGTACATTTCCGAGCGGTCCTCGAGCGGACCGGAAATGATCAGCGGCGTGCGCGCTTCGTCCACCAGGATGGAATCGACCTCGTCGACGATGGCGTAGGCATGGCCGCGCTGCACCATCTGCGAGCGCTCGTACTTCATGTTGTCGCGCAGATAGTCGAAGCCGAGCTCGTTGTTGGTGGCATAGGTGACGTCGGAAGCGTAAGCCTCGCGGCGCTCGTCGTCGGAAAGGCCATGGACGATGATGCCGACGGTCAGGCCGAGGAATTTATAGACGCGGCCCATCCATTCGGCGTCGCGGCTGGCCAGATAGTCGTTGACGGTGACGACGTGGACGCCGTTGGCGGAAAGCGCGTTGAGATAGACCGGCAGGGTGGCGACCAGCGTCTTGCCTTCGCCGGTGCGCATCTCGGCGATGCCGCCATTGTGCAGCACCATGCCGCCGACCAATTGGACATCGAACGGCCGCATGCCCAGCACGCGGCGGGACGCTTCGCGCACCGTGGCGAAGGCAGGGACCAGCAGATCGTCGAGCGAAGCGCCGTTGGCGAGATCCTGGCGGAATTTTTGCGTCCGCCCCGCAAGCTCGGCGTCGGAGAGCGCCCGCATCTCGTTTTCCATGGCGTTGATGGCTTCGACCCTGGGCCGGGTCGACTTGACACGGCGGTCGTTGGAAGAACCGAAAACCTTACGGGCGAGACCGCCGAGACTGACCATCCAATGGTCCTTTCGATAGCAATTTGGCCGTTTGCGACAGGCACCTGGCGGGCCTATCAAATCCGCGTGAATGCGGACAAACGCAAAAAGCGCCCGGAAAACGGTTCTGGACGCCAAGTCGTTGGACAGATAAGAGGGGGCTCAATCGATGTCAACGCCGCGTTAGCCCTATGGGCAGCGCCAAATTCCGCCACAATCCGACTGATCTGGACCCTTCCGCTCACGCGATCCTTATTGGCAATCCCCATTGGAGTTTATCTTGATGTCCCTGTCGTTCCGCCGCGCCTCGCTCGCCAGCCTCGGTCTGGCCTTCGGGTTCTCGGCTCTCTGCCTGTCGCCGCTGATGGCGCAGGAGACCAAGCCCGCCCAGCCGGACGCCACGGCGCCCGCGGCTGCTCCGGCGGCGCCGGTCGATCCCAATGCCGTGGTCGCCACCATCAATGGCGAGAAGCTGACCGAGGCCGACCTTAAGCTCGCCGAAGGCGAACTGTCGCAACAATTTGCGCAACTGCCGCCAGAGCAGCGCCGCGCGGCCGCGCTTTCGGCTGCGATCGAGATCCGCGTGATGGCCAAGAAGGCGGTGGACAGCGGCCTCGACAAGGATCCGGATTTCCAGCGCCGCATGGCTTTCCTGCAGGCTCGTGCGCTGCATGGCGAGGTCGTCGAGAAGGAAGTGGTCGACAAGGTGACGGACGCCGAAGTGCGCACCCGCTACGACCAGGAGATCGCCAACACGCCGCCGGTCAACGAAATTCACGCCCGTCACATCCTCGTGAAGACGAAGGAAGAGGCCGAGGCGATCATCAAGCAGCTCGACGGCGGCGCCGACTTCCAGAAGCTCGCCAACGAGCACACCAGCGACCCGAGCGGCAAGACCAATGGCGGCGACCTCGGCTGGTTCGGCCCGGGCCAGATGGTGCCGGAATTCGACAAGGCGGCCTTCGCGCTCGACGTCGGCAAATATTCGAAGGAGCCGGTGCAGTCGCAGTTCGGCTGGCACGTCATCAAGCTCGAGGACAAGCGCGCCAAGCAGCCGCCGGCCTTCGACGACGTCAAGGACCAGGCCAAGCAGGCGGTGATCCGCGACAAGTATTTCGCCATGGTCAAGGAGCTGCGCGCTGCAGCCAAGGTCGAGATCCCGGACGAGAAGCTCAAGAAGGACATCGACACGCTGGAAGGCGGCAAGTAATCCGCTATCGGCTGGAATATCCTGCGGAGGGCGCCGTTCGGCGCCCTTTTGCTTTTGGGCTCAGGCGTTCGCTACCTCTTTGTTTTTTAAGTAATTCCGAACGGAAGACTACGGCGAAGTCGCCGAGCCTGACCGCTCACACTTTTCCTGGAATTGCTCGGATTCCCCGCGTGATGTAGCGCACGGCGGCGCGGATCGCCTCGTCATCCTCGTCGAGCCGTCCGGTCAGCAGATGCCGCCAGGCGAAGGAAGCGATCAGGTCGGCGACGATCCCGGCATCGACATCGGCCGCCACCTCGCCGCGCGCCTTGGCGCGCTCGATCATCCGGCCGGTATGGCCACGGCGTCCTTTTGAATATTCGGCAAGCGCGGCAGCGGCCGTCTCGTCCGACTGCGCCTCCGCGATCAGCGAGCGGAAGATGTTGCCCGACGGGGTGTCGCGCCAATGCGCGAACAGATTTTCGAGGAAGCCGGCCAGATCGTCCTCGATGCTTCCGGTGTCGGGCGTCTCGACGCGCTTCTGCCGCTGGTAGACCTCGATCAGCAACGCCGCCTTGCTCGGCCACCAGCGGTAGATGGTCGGCTTCCCCGCCCGCGCCCGCCGGGCGACGGCTTCGATCGAGAAGCCGGCATAGCCCGCCTCGCGCAATACAGCTTCGGCCGCCTCGACGATGGCATCGGCGCTCTCGGGATTGCGTTTCGCGCCGATCGACTTGCGCCCGCGGGCGGCGGCCTCGCCCATTCCGCTCTTCCTTAGCCGGTGAATCTGTCGCCAATCATATTGGCTTCGCGGGCGAAACGAAACGCTCCGTTTTCGGTTGCCAGACGCTTGGTCCCGCCGATGCGGCGCGGCCAGAACGCCCTTGCGCCGGCGCGCGCTATCGGGCAAACCGGCCTTCCTTTCGTGTTCTTGCCGCTCCGGGGTCCCGATGTCCGCTACGATTTCGCCGCTCGCACCGAAGAAATACCCAAAGATGCCGGTCATCGAGGGTGTGCGCATCGCGACCGCCGAAGCCGGCATCAAATATCGCAATAGAACCGACCTGCTCGCCATGGTCTTCGACCCGGGCACGGCTGTCGCGGGCGTGTTCACAAGGTCGAAATGCCCGTCGGCACCGGTCGACTATTGCCGTCAGAACCTGCCCGCCGGCAAGGCGCGGGTGCTGGTGGTCAATTCCGGCAATGCCAACGCCTTCACCGGCAAGAAGGGCAAGGCTTCGACCACGCTGACCGGCGAGGCGGCGGCCAAGGCCGCCGGCTGCTCCGAAAGCGAAGTGTTCCTGGCCTCGACCGGCGTCATCGGCGAGCCGCTGGACACCACCAAATTCAGCCATCTGCTCGCCGGCCTGGTCAAGGACGGCAAGCCCGACCTGTGGACCGAGGCGGCCAAGGCGATCATGACCACCGACACCTATCCGAAGGTGGCGACGGCGACGGTCAAGCTCGGCGATGCCGACGTCACCATCAACGGCATCGCCAAGGGCGCAGGCATGATCGCGCCCGACATGGCGACGATGCTTTCGTTCATCGCCACCGACGCGCCGATCGCGGCCCCCGTGCTGCAGGACCTTTTGTCGCGCGGCACGGCAAAGACCTTCAACGCGGTGACCGTCGACAGCGACACCTCGACCAGCGACACACTGCTTTTCTTCGCTACCGGCAAGGCCGCCGCGCGTGGCGCGCCGGCGATCAGCGATGCCAAGGATGCGCGCCTCGGCGCCTTCCGCCGGGCGCTGGGCAAGGTACTGAAGTCGCTGGCGCTGCAAGTGGTGCGCGACGGCGAGGGCGCGCGCAAGCAGGTCGAGGTCACGGTCACCGGCGCCAAATCGGCCCGCTCGGCCAAGCGCATCGCGCTTTCGATCGCCAACTCGCCGCTGGTCAAGACGGCGGTCGCCGGCGAGGACGCCAATTGGGGCCGCGTCGTCATGGCCGTCGGCAAGGCCGGCGAGCCGGCCGACCGCGACCGGCTGTCGATCTGGTTCGGCGACAATCGGCTCGCGCATGAGGGCGAGCGCGATCCGGCCTATTCGGAGGAAGCGACCTCGGCCTATATGAAGCGCGACGATATCCGCATCCATGCCGATCTCGGCATCGGCCGCGGCAAGGCGACGGTGTGGACCTGCGACCTCACCAAGGAATATGTCGCCATCAACGGCGACTACCGGAGCTGATGGCGCCGGTGTCCAGGCATCCGGCAAGCGTGCTGGCGGTCGTGCGCCGCTACGAGGCGGCGGGATTTCGCGCCTGGCCGGCGGCCGCCGTCCATTATGACGGGACCTGGGTGGTGCGGCTGACCGCGGGTCTCCCGGCCAAGCGGCTGAACTCGGTCAATCCGCTCGATCCGGGCGACACGCACGCCATCGAAGAGCGCATCGGCCGCGCCGCAAGGCGCTTCGATGCCTATGGCAGGCCGCTGACCTTTCGCATGTCGCCGCTGTCGGGACAGGTGTTGTCCACGCATCTCGACAAGGCCGGCTGGAACAGGTTCGACGAATCCCTGGTCATGCGGCTGCCGCTGAAGGACCTCGAGCTTGGCGCGGCCATGGACCAGATACCGCTCAAGGACATCAGCCGCTTCATCGGTGCTTCGCTGAGGACCAGCGGCTCGGACGTCTCGCTGCGACCCGGCCTGTCGGAGGTCATCGGCGCCATCCAGCCGGAAGCCGGGCTGTTCGCGCTCGAGGACGGCAACGAGCCGCTGGCGACGCTGATCTGCGTGCATGACGGCGATCTCGCCGGCCTGTTCGAGGTTGCCACCGAAAAGTCGGCGCGCAAGAAGGGCCATGGCCGCGATCTCATCCTGTCGGCGTTGAAATGGGCCCGGCTGCGCGGCGCACGCGAGGCCTGGCTGCAGGTCGAGGCCGGCAATCTACCGGCGCTCTCGCTCTACCGGTCGCTCGGTTTCGAGGAAGTCTATCGCTACCACTATAGACGGCCGCCGGGCGCATGAACGAGACCAAGCCAACCGGAAAGCGCCTGCTCCTGGTCGCCGCCTGCGCGCTGGTCGACGCCGACCGGCGCGTGCTCCTGGCGCGGCGCCCCGAGGGCAAGCAGCTTGCCGGCCTGTGGGAGTTTCCAGGCGGCAAGGTCGAGCCCGGCGAGACGCTGGAGGAGTGCCTGGTTCGCGAACTCAACGAGGAACTCGGCATCGAGACCGAGATTCCGTGCCTGGCGCCTCTCACCTTCGCCAGCCATTCCTATGACGATTTCCATCTCCTGATGCCGCTCTATGTCTGCCGCCGCTTTCGCGGGATCGCCCAGCCCAGGGAAGGGCAGGGGCTCAAATGGGTCAGGCCGCGGCAGATGCGCGACTATCCGATGCCGCCGGCCGACGCGCCGCTGATCCAGTTCCTCATCGACCTTCTGTAGTTCACGGCAGCTTTCGCGGCAGGTCACCGTTTCCCGGGAAACGGCGGCTATTTCCGCGCGTTTCCCGGAGCTGCTTTAGCCAGCGTTAATGGAAGATTTATCTCGACGTGAAAAATTGCACGAGGCCGTTTCGCGCGGCGATACCGTCGATGACTGGGAAACACGGCATGAGCCTTGAAAGAGACTGGGACTCGATTCGGCCGGACCGCGGCTTCCGCGCGGTGGACGCCGGCATGGGCATCCTGCGGATCACGCTTCTCTTCGGCTCGGCCGCGGTGGCGCTGGCGCTGATCGCAACGCCTTTCCTGGACAGCCAGGCCCGGCAGAGCGCCCGCGACGGCTTCTCCGGCGGGCTCGACATGACAGCCACCGGATCGGTCGGCCATCGCCCCAATACATATACGGTGCGCCGCAGCGTGCTGCAGCCATTGCCCAGTTCAATCTGCGTCATCCGCAATGACGGCAGCCGCAGCGGCGAGTGCTGATTTGGTTAATGATTTTCCTGCACAGCGGCGTTTCACCCGCTGTTAAGCCTTTCCCGTTAACCTTTCTTAACGGGTAGGACATTAGAATTTCTGCATAAGGGATGGATGACCATGAAAAACCTGCTGCAGCAATTCATTCAAGATGAAACGGGCGCCACAGCCATCGAATATGGCCTGATCGTTGCCGTGCTGTCGCTTGCAATCGTCGGCGGCGTCGGCAGGGCCATGGATGCGCTCCAGTGGCTATTCAGCGACAACAACAGCAGGCTGGTCCAGGCCTTCTCTCACTGACGAAGCCGAAAATTCATCAGAGCATTTCGCCGTTTCACAAAAACAGTGAAATACTCTATCTTCTTGTTTTCACGCAATTCCGGGCGGAAAACCGCTCACACTTTTCCTGGAATTGCTCCAGAGACGAGGCAGTCAACGCCTGGGCGGATTCTCCAAGACAGTTTTCAGCGAGACCTTGGCTGAGCCGGGCTTGAGCGGCTTTTGCTGCGAGGCGTCGGGCGCCCAGCCGGACATCCAGACAATCGAGAAACTTGCTCGGATACGTCCATCCGGATCCGAGAACCGCTCGGCATAGATTTCGGCGGCGCGGGCAAAAAGGCGCCTGCCGGCCGGCCGACGGCTGCGATCGAGGAGAGCGCTGGTTTCGCCCATAGCGCGCAGGTCGCCAGCCAGATCGAACAGCGTATCGTAGCGCACCGCGACCGTTTCGACATCGGCGACAGGCAATGCCAGGCCGGCGCGCTGCAGCAGCGCGCCCGCGTCGCGCACGTCGGTGAAGGGAAGGATGCGCGGGCTCGCGCCGCCGTGAAGCTCCGTCTCGGCCGCAAGCATGCTCTCTCGCAGTTCCGCGAGGGTGCCCGCGCCGGCGAGAGCGCCGAGGAACAGCCCGTCCGGCCTCAACGCCCGGCGGATTTGCGCGAGCACGCCGGGAATGTCGTTCATCGCGTGCAACGAGAGCAGGGAGACGACGAGATCGAGGCTGCCCTCCTCGAACGGCACGGTCTCCGGCGGCACCACCAGGCCGGGGCCGCCGGCCAGGAACGCTTCGTTCATCTCGACGCGCACGATTTCGCCGACCTTGCCGCTGCGGGCAAGCACGTCGGCTGCCGCCGATGTCTGGCAGAACAGCGCCGCCGCCTTGCCGAAGCGGCGCTCGACGGCGTCCAGCCGGTCGGCAAGGTCTTCCGCGGCGCGCCGCATCAGGAAATCGACGCCTTCGACGGGGCGGGCGAGAGCCCTGCGCTTGCGCGCGAGCCAGAGCTCGGTGTCGATCAAGGGCTGCACTGAAGAGCTTCCTGTTGTCCGCGCATGCCGGAGTGGTGCTAAGGTGGCGCGGGGTTCCTTTTCACGTGGCCGATCCAGTGCGCAAGATCAAGACCATAGCGGTCCAGGATGTGACGCGGCAGGCGCTGGCCTGGCCGGCGCGCCTGTTGTTTCCGCCGGTTTGCGCGGGCTGCCATCGCCATGTGTCGCAGCCCGGCGTTTTGTGCGGCGCCTGTTGGCCGAAGCTGAGGCTGCTGGAGAAACCCTGGTGCCCGGTGATGGGCACGCCCTTCATCCACGATATGGGCGAGGGGTTTCTTTCCGCCGAAGCGATCGCCGATCCGCCACCCTTCGAGCGGGCGCGGGCGGCCGTCGTCTATTCAGGCGTCGCTCGGCAGATGGTGCAAGGGCTGAAATATCGGGACCGCACCGACCTCGCGCCCTGGATGGCGAACTGGATGATGCGTGCTGGCGCGGAGCTGATCGCTGAGGCCGACCTGGTCGTGCCGGTGCCGTTGCATTGGCGGCGCTTCTTCCGGCGTCAGTTCAACCAGTCGGCGGAGCTCGGACGGGCCGTTGCAAAGCTCGGCGGGCTGCCCTTCTCGCCATCCGCGATCAGGCGCGTGAAGCTGACGCGCCAGCAGGTCGGGCTCGAACGGCACGAGCGCGAGGAGAATGTGCGCGCCGCCTTTCGCGTGCAGCCGGACGCCGAAATCGAGATAGCGGGCCGCCGGGTGCTGGTCGTCGACGATGTCTACACCACCGGCGCAACGGTGCGGGCGGTCGCCAAGGCGCTGAAGCGGGGCGGCGCCGGAGCGGTCGACATCCTGACTTTCGCCCGCGTCCTGCCTGGGGACTTTCGGCCCGATGAGTCCGCGACTATATAGGTTTGAGTTTGTTGTTTGCCGCACGTCGTTTTCGTACCTCACTGGACGGCATGCGCGAGGATTGCCGGCCAATGGCTGATGTGACGATCTATACCCGCATGATGTGCGGCTACTGCAGCGCCGCCAGGCGGTTGCTCGACCGCAAGGGGGTAGCCTATACCGAGCACGATGCCTCGTTCTCGCCGGAACTGCGCCAGGAAATGATCTCCAAGGCGCATGGGCGAGCTACCTTTCCGCAGATTTTCATCGGCGACACGCATGTCGGCGGCTGCGACGACCTCCACGATCTGGAGTCGCAGGGCCGGCTGGATGCAATGCTCGCCAATAGGAGATGACTATGGGTAGTTTCAAGGCCGCCGCCGTGCAGATGCGTTCGGGCACCAGCCCGGAACGCAACGCCGCCGACATGGAGATCCTGGTCCGCCAGGCCGCCGGGCAGGGCGCGACCTACGTCCAGACACCGGAAATGACCGGTGCGCTGGTGCGCGACAAGGAAGCCGGTGCGGCCGCTTTCACCACCGAGGATAAGGACATCGTCGTGGCAACGGCGCGCAGCTTGGCGAAGGAGCTCGGCATCTACCTGCATATCGGCTCGACGGCGATCCGTCGCGCCGACGGCAAGCTCGCCAACCGCGCCTTCCTGTTTTCGCCCGACGGCGCCGCGATCGCCGGCTATGACAAGATCCATATGTTCGACGTCGATCTCGACAATGGCGAGAGCTGGCGCGAATCCGCGGCCTACGAGCCGGGAACGCAAGCGGCCGTGACCGATATCAACGGGACGAAGCTTGGCTTTGCCGTGTGCTACGACCTGCGCTTCCCGCAGCTGTTCCGCGCCGAGGCGATGGCCGGGGCCGAAGTGCTGACGGTGCCCGCCGCCTTCACGCGCCAGACCGGCGAAGCGCATTGGCATGTGCTGCTGCGCGCCCGTGCCATCGAGAACGGCGCCTATGTCGTCGCTGCCGCGCAAGGCGGCCTGCACGAGGACGGGCGCGAGACTTATGGCCACTCGCTGATCGTCGATCCGTGGGGGCGCATCGTCGCCGAGGCCGCGCATAACGAGCCCGGCGTGATCGTCGCCGAGATCGATCCGGCGCAGTCGCTTGCCGCGCGCCGCAAGATACCCAACCTGAAGAACGCGCGGGACTTCACCGTCAATGCCGGCGCAGGCGAGGCGCCGCGTCTCAGGGGTGCAGCCTCTTGATCCGTTTTTCCCTGATCTGCGAGCACGAGCACGAATTCGAGGCGTGGTTCCGCAGCAATGACGACTTCGACACCCAGAAGAAGCGCGGCTTCGTCGATTGCCCGAGCTGCGGATCGCCCAAGGTCGAGAAGGCGCTGATGGCGCCGGCCGTCTCGACGTCCCGCAAACAGGAAAAGGTCGCTCTCGCCATGGGCGAGGCGCAGAAGCAGGCGCTGGCGCAGCTGAAGGCGCTGGCCGAGAAGGTGCGCGAGAACGCCGACTATGTCGGCGACAAGTTCGCCGAAGAGGCGCGCAAGATCCATTTCGGCGAGACCGATGCGCGCGGCATCTATGGCGAAGCGACGCCCGAAGAGGCGCAGAGCCTCGCCGAGGACGGCGTCGAGTTCATGCCGATCCCGAGCTTTCCGGACGACCGCAACTAGCCAGAGATCTCTTCGGAGGCGCCTATACCTTCATATAGCCGCCTTATACCATCACAGCTTTGACTGGCCTGCGGGCCGGTGAAACAAGGATGGCGTGCCTTCGCCACCGGCGATTGCCCAATCAGAAATGGAAACTGGATAGCCGCCCGAGCTTCTGGCGGACGCGCTTTGCCGCGTCCGGGCGGCCTTCCTTGTCGCCGAGGCCCGCCATGGTGTTTCTTCCCAACGACCGCTCCAGGCGAAGCGCCGTCGCCGCCCTTGTCCGCGCCCGCTTGCTGCCCAACGGCTACGACCTCGTGGCCTTCGCTCTCCTGGTCGCCGCGATCGTCCTTGTGCTGCGCGGCGGCGGAGACATGCGCGCTTCGCTGGATGCGCTGTCGGTCGCCCCGGTGTCGCTCGACATCGGCCATCTGCCTGAATACGCGCTGCGCACGACGCTGCGCATGTTCGCCGCGATCATCGCGTCGCTCATCTTCACTTTCATCATCGCCACGCTGGCCGCCAAGAGCCGTCGCGCCGAGCCGGTCATCGTCCCGGCGCTCGACATCCTGCAATCGGTGCCGGTGCTCGGCTTCCTGACCTTCACCGTTACCTTCTTCATGGGGCTGTTTCCGGGAAGCCAGCTCGGGGCCGAATGCGCCTCGATCTTCGCCATCTTCACCAGCCAGGCCTGGAACGTGGCCTTCTCCTTCTATCAGTCGCTGCGCACCGTTCCGCATGACCTCGACGAGGTGAGCCGCGGCTACGGGCTTTCCACCCGGCAGCGCTTCTGGCGGCTGGAGGCCCCATTCGCGGCGCCCGGGCTGATCTGGAACACCATGATGTCGATGTCGGGCGGCTGGTTCTTCGTCGTCGCCTCCGAGGCGATCACCGTCGGCAACACCACTGTCCAGCTGCCGGGTATCCGGCTCCTACCTGGCGCTCGCCATCGATCGGAAGAATTTTTCCGCCGATGCCTGGGCTGTCGGCATGATGGCGGTGCTGATCCTTCTCTACGACCAGTTGCTGTTCCGCCCGATCGTCGCCTGGGCGGAGAAGTTCCGCTTCGAGCAGACGGCGAGCCAGGACAAGCCGCGTTCCTGGGTCTACAGCATCATGCAGCGCATGCGGTTGATGAAGCGGCTGATGGCGCCCTTCAGCTGGGTGTGGGGCCGCCTGATGCTTGTCCGCCTCGACGGCGGCAGGGGCGTCCGACCAGCTGGTCGTTCTCGACAATGTCGACCTGACACTGCGTTCCGCAGAAATCGTCGGGCTGCTTGGCCGCTCGGGGTCGGGCAAGTCGACGCTTCTGCGGGCCATCGCCGGCCTGATCCGGCCGAGCGGCGGCAGCGTCAGCTTTCAGGGGCAGCCGGTCACCGGCCCTTGCTCCGGGGTCGCCGTGGTCGTCGTCAATGCCATCGAGGCCGCCAAGGGTGGCGAAGCCGAGGATCGCGATCGGGCGGGGCTCGAGACGGACCGGGCGCAGCGCCTCGACGCGGGGCTCATGGCTGAGCTTCGAGAACGCTTCGCCACGCTCAACGCGCGCGAACGCGACGTGATGACCCTCGTCGTCACCGGCCTGCTCAACAAGCAGGTCGCCGGCGAGCTTGGCGTCAGCGAGATCACGGTGAAGGTCAATCGCGCGCAGGTCATGCGCAAAATGCAAGCCGCCACGCTGCCCGACCTCATCAGGATGGCCGATCGGCTGGGGCTTGCCGCGAACCGCTAGAACGTTCACCGTTTCACGGAAACGCTGAACCGGTCCATCTCTTTGTTTTGGCGCAATTCCGAACGGAAAACCGCTTCACACTTTTCCTGGAATTGCTTTTGGTCAAAGACTGACGATCAGTTTTTCCAGCAGTTTCGCCAGCATTTCATGGTCCTCATGCGTCAAACCGGCGAGAATCTCATGCTCGTTGGCGACGTGGGCGGCAAGTGCCTCGTCGATAAGCTCGCGGCCTTTCGCGGTGAGCTCGACGACAACGCCACGCCGGTCGCTGGGGTGCGGCGCGCGCCGGGTCAGGCCGGCCTTCTCCAGGCGATCGAGGCGTGCGGTCATGGCGCCCGACGTCACCATCGTCGCCTCATAGAGCTCCGTCGGCGTCAGCGCATAAGGCGCGCCGGAGCGGCGCAGCGTTGCCAACACGTCGAATTCGCCGGATTGCAGCCCGAAGCGGGCAAAGACCGGCGCGAGCCGGTCGCGGGCGATCAGCGACGAGGCCTCGTTCAGACGCCCGATGACGCCCATCGGCGACACGTCGAGGTCCGGTCGCTCCCGTCGCCACTGCTCCATAGCCTTTCCCGCTCGATCCATATGGCTCACCGCAAAGTATCTTGACATAAAGAATCTTTACGCTATCTTACCGCAACAAGAACCGGCCGCCAAGCGGTCTCGCAGCGACAGGACAGTCCGATGAAATTTCTCTGGGACTCGGCGATCGGCCTTCTGGTGGTGACGGGCGGATTGCTCGGCATGACGCTGCCATTCGGCAAGCTCGCGACCGCCGCTGGCGTGCCGGCCATGGTCTGGGCCTTCGTCATTTCGCTGGGCGCCGGCGGCGTGCTGCTTTTGGCGCTTCTCTTGCGCGGCGAACGCATCCGGCTGACGCCGCACAAGCTGCGTTATTTCTTCGTCACCGCGGCGATCTCCTACGCCATCCCCAATCTTTTGATGTTCTCGGCCATCCCGCATCTCGGCGCCGGCTACACCGGCATCATGTTCACGCTGTCGCCGGTGATCACGCTGGTGTTCTCGATCCTGCTCGGTGTCAGGCGCCCCAATCTGCTCGGCGTCATCGGCATCGCCGTCGGCTTCGTCGGCGCGGCGATGGTCGCGCTGACGCGCGGCGAAGCCGGCCAACCGGCCGATTATTTCTGGGTGGCGATCGGCCTGCTCATCCCGGTCAGTCTTGCCGCCGGCAACATCTACCGTACCGTCGACTGGCCGCAGGACACCGGCCCGATCGAGCTGGCGGTCGGCAGTCACCTGGCCTCGGCCACGCTGCTTCTGATCGGCATCCTCGGCCTTCTGGGCACGCATGCCTTCGTCCCGCTCGGGGCCGTGCCGCTTGTGGTCGTCGGCCAGGTTGCGTCTGCATCCGCGATGTTCGCCTTCTTCTTCCGCCTGCAGGCAGTCGGCGGGCCGGTCTATCTCAGCCAGATCGGCTATGTGGCGGCGGCCGTTGGCCTGTTCGCCGGCACGCTCTTCCTTGGCGAGCACTACCAGCTTCTGACCTGGCTGGGCGCGGCCATCATCACCGCCGGCGTTTTCATCACGACGAAAGCGCAGAGCCAGACCGGTGCGTCGGCGTCGGTCCGGATCGAACCGGCTTCGTCCCGGAGCTAATCCTCCTTGCCAGCGGGTTCCGGCTGCGGATGACGGCGGCGATGGGTGGCGGCGGCGCGCGCCGCCTGCTCATAGATGCGCGTCATCAACTCCAGGGTGCGCGCGACGTCCTCGAGCTTTTCGGCCATTTCGGGAATGCGCTTCACCGCTTCGATGAGCAGGACCGAACGGATATCGGCATAGCGCTCCGTCACCCGGTGACCGAGCGGCGTCACCTCATATGTCACACCGGCCCTGCCGCTGCCGGTGCGCGTGATCAGCCTGCCCTTCAACAGCTTGCGAAGGCTGTACTGGATGTTGGGAACGTCATCGCGGTTGGTCATCTGGGCGAGATCGCGGACGCTCTTGGGCCGGTCGTTCATCCTGATGATGTGGAGCAGCGCGTTTTCCGGCCCGCTGGCCGAAAACTCGATCACTGTCGCCAGACATTCCGCCTGCCAGTGGCCGAAAGCCTCGTAGGAGCGCATCAGGGCATATTCGACCTCGGTGACGTCGATCTCCAGCGGCGTGCGCGCCAGATGCCAGCCACGGTCGAGCAGTTCTTCCTGTGTTTCCAGCGATTTGCGACGCTCGTTCATCCGCCTCTCCCTCCGCGCCAAGATGCGCTGATCCACGCGATTGCGTCCACATGAATTTATGATAGACTTTCTATCATAAATTATAACGAAAAACGGAGGAGAACATCGTCATGAGCATGCTCGACAAGTCCGCGCCCAGCACGCAGCCTTTCTTTCTCGGCACGTTCGCGTCCAACTGTTCCGGCGGAATGACCGTCACGAAGGTCGACGAGCGCTGGGACAATTCCTGGGACAACAATCTCAAGCTCGCCCGCTTGCTCGACGAAGCCGGCATCGACTTCATGCTGCCGATCGCCCGCTGGATCGGGTATGGCGGCGAAACCAACTTCCATGGCAACGTGCTCGAGACCATCACCTGGGCGGCAGGGCTGCTGGCGCTCACCCGCAACCTCACCGTCTTTGCCACCACCCATACGGCTGCGAACCACCCTGTGGTCGTCGCCAAGCAGCTGGCGACCATCGACCAGATCGGCCGCGGCCGCATCGGGCTCAACATCGTCGCCGGCTGGAACAAGCCGGAATATGAGGCGCTTGGGCTGACGCTGCCTGACGACCACACCACACGCTACGGCTACGCGCAGGAATGGTTCGATATCGTGCGCGCCTTGTGGAGCCGCCCGGAAGCCTTCGACTGGGACGGCACCTGGTTCAAGCTCAAAAACGTGTTCGGCGATCCGCGTCCGTCGTCACCGCTGCCCATCCTCAACGCGGCCGGCTCGGAAGAGGGGCGCAAATTCGCCATCCGCAACGCCGATTTCCTGTTCACGCCGGCGATCGACCTTTCGCGCTCGAACGACGAGATCGCGGCGCTGAAGGAGCAGGGCAAAGCGGCGGGCAGGGACGTCGATGTGCTGACTTTTGCCCATGTCGTGTGCCGGCCGACGGAAAAGGAGGCCAAGGACTACCTCGAGCATTTCGGCCGCGCCAATGCCGATTGGGCGGCCGTGGACAATCTGGTGCGGCTGCAATTCGCCCATGCGCAGTCCTTCCCGCACGATCTCCTGGCGCTCATCCGCGACCGCATGGCGGCGGGCCATGGCGGTTTCCCGCTGACCGGCACGCCCGAGCAGGTCGCCGACGGGATCACCCAACTGCACCAAGCCGGCTTCCGCGGCTCGACCTTGTCCTTCGTCGATTATGTCGAGGAATTCCCCTATTTCCGCGACATGGTCCTGCCTATCCTTGAACAGAGGGGCATCCGCATCGCGCCGGCCGCGATGCAGTCGGCGGCTTAGGCTAGCCCGGCTTTGCTGATCCACTCTTAAGTTCGTCTTGACGCTACTCCAGACGGAAAGCCTCAAGGCACTCTGGAACGGCTTGCCGAAAGAGGAGAAAGCCATGTCCAACCCAGAAGGTCCGGTAAGCGTCGCGGATTTCCGCGCCGCCATGCGGCTCATCGTCGGCAATGTCAGCGTCATCACCGCCGGCGTCGGCGACGACCGCACCGGCCTCGTCGTGATTTCCGTGGTGTCGCTGTCGGCGGAGCCGCCGAAGGTGATCGCCTGTGTCAACCGTTCGTCGTCGACCTGGCCGGTCATCGAGCGCTACCGGCATTTCGGCGTCAATTCGCTCGGGCCTCGGCATCAGCGGGTCGCCGAGCGGTTCTCCGGCTTCGGCGGCATCAAGGGCAAGGACCGCTACGACGGCGCCGAATGGACGACGCTGAGGACGGGCGCATCGCTGCTCACCGATGCGGTTGCCGCCTTCGACTGCAGCCTCGACGAGATGATCGACCGCGGCACGCACTCGATCGTCATCGGCTCGGTCGAAGCGGTCAGGACTGGGGACGCCGGCCAGGCGCTGATCTACTGGCGGGGCGGCTATCGGCCGCTCGACGCATGAGACGAGCGGCCCGGCCGCGACAGCTCAGGCCGAGGCCTTTTCCGCCAGAACCATGTAGTTGACGTCCATGTCCTTCGAACGCTGCCAGCGGTCGGCCAGCGGATGATAGATGACGCCGGTGCGGTCGATCACCGTGAGGCCGGCGGCGCCCAGCGCTTTTGCCAGTTCCTCCGGTCGCACCAGCTTGCCGAACTGATGCGTGCCGCGCGGCAGCCAGCGCAGCACATATTCGGCGCCGATGATGGCAAGCCCGAGCGCCTTCAGCGTGCGGTTGATGGTGGCGACGAACATGATGCCGCCGGGGCGGACCATCTCACTGCATTTGGCGACGAACAGGTCGACATCGGCGACATGCTCGACGACTTCCATATTCAGGATGACATCGAAGGTCTCGCCGGCATCGGCCAGCGCCTCGGCCGTGGTGGCGCGATAGTCGATGCTGACGCCGGCTTCCGCCGCATGCAGTTTCGCGACTTCGATGTTGGTGGCGGAAGCATCGGCGCCGACCACTTCGGCGCCAAGCCGGGACATAGGCTCGCACAAAAGCCCGCCGCCGCAGCCGATATCGAGGAAGCGCAGGCCCTCGAAAGGCCGCGCCGCGCGCGGATCGCGACCAAAGCGCGCCGCCACCTGGTCGCGGATATAAGCAAGCCGCACCGGATTGAACTTGTGCAGCGGGCGGAACTTGCCGTTCGGGTTCCACCATTCGGCGGCAAGGGCGGAGAAGCGCTCGACTTCTCCGGCATCGATGGTCGATCGGCGGGGCTCTGGCATGGGCGGGTCTCCAGCGCATGACCCCGAAAATCGGAATCGATTTTCGGAAAAGGATCATGCGCAAAGTCATCCTTTGCGCGTCCCAACGGACGCGCGGCGCTGTAGACGCCAAGAACTCGGGTTCTCGCCCAAGAAAGTCAAGGCAGGTTTTTTCGGCTGCTGCCACGAGCGCGCCGGCAACCCGGCGATGGGATATTTCGACGGCCGGCCATAAGCGAGGTTAACCACCGTTCAACGCGACACCGCGGCCGTAGCGTGGCTTATGTCGACACTGGCCGGCTCGATCGCCTGCACCGCCTCGCTGTCGCCGATCTCGGCCATGATGCGGTCCGCCGCCGCCCTGGCCTGTTCCAGGCTCTGCCAGCGCACGACATCCACCCAGCTTCCATCCTCGCGCCTGCCGAGCTGCCGGCTTAGAAAGCCCGGCTGCCGGGCAAGCCAGGCGGTCATGACCCCGTTCTTGGCGCCGAAGCCGGCCTCGGCGCCGGGCTTGAGACGGAAAGTGACGATTTCCAGGGTCTCGGTCATGAGAATCTCCAAAGGCCGGTTTGGGTCGTCTTATGGCATGGCTGGCGACAGGAATCCGTCAGGATAGGCAATGCCGGGCCGGCTATGGCCGCGCTCGCTTGCGAAGCCTTGCCGTTTTGGCTAAGGAGGCCGCGCATTTCGGCGCTGGGCTTCAACCCGGCGGTTCCTCCCGTTCCGGCCTTGAGCCGGCTTCAGTCAAAGGCTTTTCGCTTCCATGGCGCGTATCGTGATGAAATTCGGCGGAACCTCGGTCGCCGACATCGCCCGCATCCGCAATGTGGCGCGCCATGTCAAACGCGAGGTCGATGCCGGCCACGAAGTCGCCGTGGTGGTTTCGGCCATGGCTGGCAAGACCAACGAGCTGGTCGGCTGGACGCGCGAGGCCTCGCCCATGCACGACGCTCGCGAGTATGATGCCGTGGTTGCTTCGGGCGAGCAGGTCACCGCCGGCCTTCTGGCGATCACGCTGCAGAACATGGGCGTCCATGCACGGTCCTGGCAGGGCTGGCAGATCCCGATCAAGACCGACAACGCGCATGGCGCGGCGCGCATCCTCGACATCGACGGCGCCTTCCTGATCAAGCGCTTCGGCGAGGGGCAGGTGGCGGTGATCGCCGGTTTCCAGGGCATCGGGCCGGACAACCGCATCGCGACGCTCGGCCGCGGTGGCTCCGACACCAGCGCCGTGGCGATCGCCGCGGCGGTCAAGGCGGACCGCTGCGACATCTATACCGACGTCGACGGCGTCTACACGACCGATCCGCGCATCGAGCCGAAAGCCCGCCGCCTGGCCAAGATTTCCTTCGAGGAAATGCTCGAAATGGCCTCGCTCGGCGCCAAGGTGCTGCAAGTGCGCTCGGTCGAGCTTGCCATGGTACACAGGGTGCGTACCTTCGTGCGGTCGTCCTTCGACGATCCCGATGCGCCCGGAATGGGGGATTTGCTCAATCCGCCCGGAACGCTCATTTGCGACGAGGAAGAGATCGTGGAACAGCAGGTCGTCACCGGAATTGCCTACGCCAAGGACGAAGCGCAGATTTCGCTGCGCCGCGTCGGCGACCGTCCAGGCGTCGCCGCCGGTATCTTCGGCCCGCTGGCCGAGGCCAACATCAATGTCGACATGATCGTCCAGAACATCTCCGAGGACGGCAAGTTCACCGACATGACCTTCACCGTGCCTTCCGGCGACGTCGACAAGGCGCTTGCGGTGCTGGAGAGATTGAAGCCGGAAGTCGGCTACGACGTCGTGCAGTCGGAAGCCGGCATGTCGAAGGTCTCGGTCATCGGCATCGGCATGAGGAGCCATGCCGGCGTCGCCGCCACCGCCTTCAAGGCGCTGGCCGACAAGGCGATCAACATCCGCGCCATCACCACTTCCGAGATCAAAATCTCGATACTGATCGACGGTCCCTATACCGAACTGGCGGTTCGGACTTTGCATTCCGTCTACGGTCTGGATAAGCAATAGCAAGAACTGAGTCAGTTGTTGCGTGAGCGCCGGCCGCGGGAGAAACTGCGGCGGGCGAAATGCCCATTGGAGAACAAGCCGCGATGCGTGATACGGCCAGTGGCCCGCGCGTTCTGCTCAAACGGCTTCGCGAGCTCATGCAGGAGCCGCTGGAGCCGCAGGAGCGGCTCGACCGCATCGTGCGCGACATCGCCTCCAACATGGTCGCCGAAGTCTGCTCGCTCTATGTGCTGCGCGCGGACTCGGTGCTCGAACTCTACGCCACCGAGGGTCTGAACCCCAACGCTGTCCACCTGGCGCAACTCAGGCTCGGGCAGGGCCTGGTCGGCACGATCGCCGCCAGCGCGCGGCCGCTCAATCTCTCCAACGCCCAGGAGCATCCGGCCTTCGCCTACCTGCCGGAGACGGGCGAGGAGATCTACAATTCCTTCCTCGGCGTGCCGGTGCTGAGGGCAGGGCGCACGCTGGGCGTGCTGGTGGTGCAGAACAAGACCATGCGCCACTACCGCGACGACGAGGTGGAAGCGCTTGAAACGACGGCGATGGTGATCGCCGAGATGATCGCCACCGGCGATCTCGCTCGCCTGACCAAGCCGGGGCTGGAGCTCGACCTCAGCCGCCCGGCAAGCTTCACCGGCCTCTCCTTCAACGACGGCGTCGGCCTCGGCCATGTCGTGCTGCACGAGCCGCGCATCGTCGTCACCAACCTGTTCAACGAGGACAGCGAGGAGGAGGTGCGCCGGCTCGACCGCTCGCTGGGCTCGCTCAGGCTTTCGATCGACGACATGCTGGAGCGCCGCGACGTCGCCTTCGAAGGCGAGCATCGCGAGGTGCTCGAAGCCTACCGCATGTTCGCCAATGACCGCGGCTGGGTGCGGCGGCTGGAAGAGGCGATCCGCAACGGCCTGACGGCGGAAGCCGCGGTCGAAAAGGTGCAGAGCGACATGCGCGCACGCATGCTGCACATGACCGACCCCTATCTGCGCGAGCGGATGAGCGATTTCGACGATCTCGCCAACCGGCTCCTGCGCCAGCTGATGGGGCGCGGCCCGGAGGATGTGGCGGCCGCGCTGCCCAAGGACGCCATCATCGTCGCCCGCTCGATGGGTGCCGCCGAGCTGCTCGACTATCCGCGCGACAAGCTGCGCGGCCTGGTGCTGGAGGACGGCGCGGCGACCAGCCACGTCGTCATCGTTGCGCGCGCCATGGGCATTCCCGTCGCCGGGCAGGTGAAGGGCGCCGTTTCCATGGCGGAAAATGGCGATGCCATCATCGTCGACGGCGAGGAAGGCACCATCCATCTTAGACCGCAATCCGACCTGGAAGCCGCCTATGCCGAAAAGGTCCGCTTCCGGGCGCGGCGGCAGGAAGTCTATCGCGAGCTGCGCAAGAAGCCCTCTTTGACCAGGGACGGGGTTCCGGTCGATCTCCTGATGAATGCGGGCCTTGCCGTCGACCTGCCGCAGCTGACCGAGTCCGGCGCCGCCGGCATCGGCCTGTTCCGCACCGAGCTGCAATTCATGGTCGCCTCGACCTTCCCGCGCGCCGAGGCGCAGGAGCGGCTTTACCGCGACGTGCTCGACGCGGCGCGCGGCAAGCCGGTCACCTTCCGCACCATCGACATCGGCGGCGACAAGGTGCTGCCTTACTTCAAGGGCGCCATCCAGGAAGAGAACCCGGCGCTCGGCTGGCGGGCGATCCGGCTGACGCTCGACCGTCCCGGCCTGCTCAGGACCCAGATCCGCGCGCTGCTGAAGGCCAGCGGCGGCCGCGAATTGAAGCTGATGCTGCCGATGGTGACCGAGCTGTCGGAAATCACGCAGGCGCGCGAGATCATCGACCGCGAGGTCCGGCATCTGTCGCGCTTCGCGCATCACCTGCCCACCAGCCTCAAGCTCGGCGCGATGCTGGAAGTGCCGTCGCTCCTGTTCCAGCTCGACGAATTGATGAAGGCGGTGGATTTCGTCTCGGTCGGCTCCAACGACCTCTTCCAGTTCGTCATGGCGGTCGACCGCGGCAACACCCAGCTGGCCGACCGCTTCGACAACCTATCGACGCCGTTCCTGAGGGTGCTGAAGACGATCGCCGATGCCGGCTCGCGCAACCATACGCCGGTGACGCTGTGCGGCGAGCTTGCCGGAAAACCCATATCCGCCATGGCGCTGATCGGCCTCGGTTTCCGCTCGATCTCGATGTCGCCGGCCTCCATCGGTCCGGTCAAGGCGATGCTGACCGAACTGCCGCTGCAGGAACTGAAGGCCTTTTTCGACGACAATCTGATGGCTCCCAGCCAGAAATTGCCGATGCGCGCGCTGCTGCAAGCCTTTGCAGACGATCGCTCCATTCCCCTCTAGATTCACGTGAGGGCGGTCTGCAAATGGCGATTTTCTGGGCTTCCGGTGCTCATGTACCTAAATGTACATTCCGCTCCGGTTCTCGAAACTCGCCATTTTCGACTCGCCCTGACGTGAATTCCATCGAAGTTCCAAGATCATGATCTCCCTGCCCCGCGACCGTATGGATCAAGTCGTCAAGCGTTTCGACATGCTCGAAGCGCAGATGTCGGCCGGTCCCGCAGCCGACGCCTATGTGAAGATGGCTTCGGAATATGCCGATATCCAGGAGATGGTGGGCAAGATCCGGGCGCTGCGCGCCGCCGAACAGGAGCAGGCGGACCTCGAGGCGATGCTCTCCGACAAGGCGACCGATGCCGACATGCGGGCGCTGGCCGAGGCGGACCTGCCGGATGTCGAGGAGCGCATCGAGGCGCTGCAGAAGGACATCCAGATCCTGCTGCTGCCCAAGGACGCCGCCGACGAAAGAAACGCCATCCTTGAAATCCGAGCCGGCACCGGCGGTGACGAGGCGGCGCTGTTCGCCGGAGATCTCTTCCGCATGTATGAGCGCTATGCCGCCTCGCGCGGGTGGCGCTTCGAGACGGTGTCGGCCAGTGACGGCGACGCCGGCGGCTTCAAGGAAATTATCGCCACGGTGTCGGGCAGGGGCGTCTTTGCCCATCTGAAATTCGAGTCTGGTGTGCATCGTGTGCAGCGCGTTCCGGCGACCGAAGCCAGCGGACGTATCCACACCTCGGCCGCCACGGTTGCGGTGTTGCCAGAGGCCGAAGAGGTCGACATCGATATCCGGGCCGAAGACATCCGCATCGACACGATGCGCGCCTCGGGTTCCGGCGGCCAGCACGTCAACACGACCGATTCGGCGGTGCGCATCACCCATTTACCTACCGGCATCATGGTGGTGCAGGCGGAAAAGTCGCAGCACCAGAACCGGGCAAAGGCCATGCAGATCCTGCGCGCGCGGCTCTACGACCTGGAGCGCAGCCGGGCCGACGAGGAGCGTTCGGAATCACGCAAATCACAGGTCGGCTCGGGCGACCGGTCGGAGCGCATCCGCACCTATAATTTCCCGCAAGGGCGCGTCACCGACCACCGCATCAATCTCACCCTCTACAAGCTCGACCGGGTCATGATGGGCGAACTGGACGAGGTGGTCGACGCGCTGATCGCCGACCACCAATCGAAGCTGCTTGCCGATATGAGCCTCGATGGCTGATCAACTGCCCGCCGCGCTCGGGCTGCTGCTCAGGGCGGCGCGCGAACGCCTGGCCGCCGCCGGCATTGCCGATCCGGCGCTCGATTCCCGGCTGATCGTCGAGCATTTCTCCGGCACGACCCGTACCCAGGCCATTGCCGAGCCGGGACAAAAGGTTGGTTCCACGGCACTTTCAGCCATCGAAGCGGCCCTGAGGCGTCGCGTCGCAGGCGAGCCGGTGCATCGCATCCTCGGCTACCGCGAATTCTACGGTTTGCGCCTGGCGCTTTCGCCGGAGACGCTCGAGCCGCGGCCGGACACCGAGACGCTGGTCGACGCCGTCCTGCCCTTCGCCCGGGCAACGGCCGAACGGCTTGGCGAATGCCGTATTCTCGATCTCGGCACCGGCACCGGCGCCATCGCGCTGGCCCTGCTCAGCGCTATCCCGGCGGCCACAGCGACGGGCGTCGATGTTTCGCCCGACGCGCTGGCGACCGCGGCCGGAAACGCCCGTGACCTGGGGCTAGGCGAGCGCTTCAAAGCCTTGCATTCCAACTGGTTTGAAAAAGTTTCCGGCCATTACCATGTAATTGCCTCGAACCCTCCCTATATACCTAGGCGAGACATTGGAAATCTGCGGGACGAGGTCCGCGATTTCGACCCGCACCGGGCCCTTGATGGCGGTGTGGATGGTTTGGACCCTTATAGGGTCATCGCCGCCGAAGCGGCAGGATTTCTGGAAACGCAAGGCAAGGTAGCGGTCGAGATCGGCCACACGCAGAAAATCGAGGTCACCGGGATATTCGCGGCAGCCGGCTATGTGTTAACCGGGACACATCGCGACCTCGGCAAGAATGACAGAGTTCTGTTGTTCGAGCGGCGAAAGCCCTGATGCAGTGCGAAAAAACCGCTTGGCAATACCGGGGAATGCAGTTAGGGTCCGGCTCAACCGGATGAGACGAAGCAGGCAGTGCTCCCAGCGATTCGGTTTTCCTTGGAAATAGCTGCCTTCTTGCGCAAACGACGCCCAAGCTTCGTGCGGGAATCATCCGGCAAGTGATGTAACCGGAACAGGATGGCACGTGGCGCCAACGCAATTGATGCGGGCGAACGCCGGTGAAGAAACGAAACGGCTGGCTGCATGAGCGCCTCCGTTCGTGAAGAGTTTTTCGAAAATTCACTATGAAGAGAGTCTAATGAGGCCACAACAGCAGAACAGGCGCATGCGCGGTCGCAACAATAATGGCGGCGGCGGTGGCAATAACAACAACAACCGCAAGGGGCCGAACCCCCTGACCCGTACCTACGAGAGCAACGGCCCGGACGTGAAAATCCGCGGATCGGCTCAGCAGATCGCCGAAAAATACGCCACACTCGCCCGTGACGCGCAAAGCTCCGGCGACAGGGTGATGGCGGAGAACTATCTCCAGCACGCCGAACATTACAATCGCATCATTGCCGCCGCCCAGGCGCAGATGCCGATCCAGAACGTCCAGCAGAACCGCGACGACTTCGAGGACGATCTCGATGAGGACCGCGACGAGTTCGACAATGCCGGCAATGGCGCCGATGCGCCGGCCGCGGCGAACGGCTCCGGACCGCAGCCGGTGATCGAAGGCACGCCGGCGGAACTCGCCTACAACCAGGAAAACGGCCGCGACAACAACAATCGTCGTGACGGTGGTCAGCGCGATGGCGGACAGCGCGACAACAATGGCCGCGACCGGCATCGCGACCGCCGCAACGGCGGCTACGGCCAGAACGGTCAGCGTGGCGAAAATGGCCAGCGCGGCGAGCAGGGCGGCCAGCAGTTCGACCAGAACCGCCGTAATGAGACGCAGGCGCAGCCCGAGGCCGCCGGCGAAGCTGAGCCCCAGGCCGAGCAGGCCGCGCCGCAGTTCGATAGTTTCTCTCCGGCAGCCCTTGCCGCTCAGGCTGAGCTAAACGAAGCCGCCATGGACAATGGCGCTCGCCGACCTCGGCGTCCGCGCCGGCCGCGCGGCAGCTATGCCGACCAGGCGAGCAATGGCGAGCAGGGCGAGCAGCCGGAGGGCTCTCGCCCCGAAGGTTCGAATGCCGTACCTTCAGGCGAAGAGCACAAGGCGGCAAACAATGGCGATGTGGCCGGCGCCAAGCCCGTCGAAGAGGCGAGGCCGGCGGGCGAGACCGTCGCCAGCGAGCCGGCGCCGGTTGCCAGCGAAGCTCCCGGCGAGCCTGTTGCCGCCGACGCGAACAACTGATCTGGACGCCATTCCAGGCATTGCAAACGGCGGGGATGCATCTCCGCCGTTTTTGTTTTTTCGGACTGTAGAACAATATGGCGCGCCGATAGAGCATTTCACCGTTTCACGAAAACGGCGAACTGCTCTATCTTTTTGTTTTACGCAATTCCGGACGGAAGGCGTCGAGCCTAACCGCGTCACATTTTTCCTGGAACTGCGTTAGCCAGACGTCTTGAGAGCCTGCCGCCCGCGCACCATATCTCGCCAGGAAACTGGGCTCGGCCCTTATGGGCGGGTCCGTCACCGCAATCTGATCCGGTGCCGCAAAGCGGGCCGGTGATGGAAGGAGACAGAAATGAATCTTGAGAAATACTCGGAGCGCGTGCGCGGCTTCATCCAGTCCGCGCAGACCATGGCGCTCTCTCGCAACCACCAGCAATTCACGCCCGAACATATGCTGAAGGTGCTCGTCGACGACGACGAGGGCCTTGCCGCGTCCCTGATCGAGCGTGCCGGCGGCAGCGTCCGCGACGTGAAGCTCGGCATCGAGGCGGCGCTCGAGGCCATGCCCAAGGTCGAAGGCGGCAATGGCCAGCTCTATCTGGCCCAGCCGCTCGCCAAGGTGTTCTCGACTGCCGAGGACCTAGCCAAGAAGGCCGGCGACAGCTTCGTCACCGTCGAGCGGCTGCTGCAGGCGCTCGTCATGGAGAAGTCGGCCAAGACCGCCGACATCCTGTCCAAGGCTGGCGTCACCGCGCAGGCGCTCAACCAGGCCATCAACGATATCCGCAAGGGCCGCACCGCCGACTCGGCCAGCGCCGAGCAGAGCTATGACGCGCTGAAGAAATACGCGCGCGACCTCACGGCCGACGCCCGGGCGGGCAAGCTGGATCCCGTGATTGGGCGCGACGACGAGATCCGCCGCACCATCCAGGTGCTGTCGCGGCGCACCAAGAACAACCCGGTCCTGATCGGCGAGCCGGGCGTCGGCAAGACGGCGATCGCCGAGGGCCTGGCGCTGCGCATCGTCAATGGCGACGTGCCGGAATCGTTGAAGGACAAGCAGTTGATGGCGCTCGACATGGGCGCGCTGATTGCCGGCGCCAAATATCGCGGCGAGTTCGAGGAGCGGCTGAAGGCCGTGCTCAACGAAGTCACGTCGGCCAACGGCAACATCATCCTGTTCATCGACGAGATGCACACGCTGGTCGGCGCCGGCAAGGCGGACGGCGCGATGGACGCGTCGAACCTGCTGAAGCCGGCGCTGGCGCGCGGCGAGCTGCACTGCGTCGGCGCGACCACGCTCGACGAATACCGCAAGCATGTCGAAAAGGATCCCGCGCTTGCCCGCCGTTTCCAGCCGGTCTTCGTCGACGAGCCGACGGTGGAAGACACGGTTTCGATCCTGCGCGGCCTGAAGGAGAAGTACGAGCAGCACCACAAGGTGCGCATCTCCGATTCCGCGCTCGTGTCGGCGGCGACGCTTTCCAACCGCTACATCGCCGACCGCTTCCTGCCCGACAAGGCGATCGACCTGGTCGACGAGGCGGCGTCCAGGCTCAGGATGCAGGTCGATTCCAAGCCAGAGGCTTTGGACGAGATCGACCGCCGCATCATGCAGCTCAAGATCGAGCGCGAGGCGCTGAAGGTCGAGAAAGACGAGGCCTCGAAGGACCGGCTTGCCCGGCTGGAGAAGGAACTCGCCGGTCTCGAGGAGGAATCGACCGCGCTGACCACGAAGTGGCAGGCCGAAAAGCAGAAGCTTGGCCTTGCCGCCGACCTGAAGAAGCAGCTCGACGAGACGCGCAACGAACTGGCGATCGCGCAGCGCAAGGGCGAGTTCCAGCGCGCCGGCGAGCTTGCCTATGGCAAGATCCCGGAGCTGGAGAAGAAGCTCAAGGAAGCCGAAGCGCAGGACGGCAAGGCCGGCATGGTGGAAGAGGTGGTCACGCCCGACCACGTCGCCCATATCGTGTCGCGCTGGACCGGCATTCCGGTCGACAAGATGCTGGAAGGCGAGCGCGAGAAGCTCTTGCGCATGGAAGACGAGGTCGGCAAGCGCGTCGTCGGCCAGGGCGAAGCCGTGCAGGCGGTGTCCAAGGCCGTGCGGCGCGCCCGTGCCGGGCTGCAGGATCCGAACCGGCCGATCGGCTCGTTCATGTTCCTCGGGCCCACAGGCGTCGGCAAAACCGAGCTCACCAAGGCGCTGGCCAACTTCCTGTTCGACGACGAGACAGCGCTGGTGCGCATCGACATGTCGGAGTTCATGGAGAAGCACTCCGTCGCCCGGCTGATCGGCGCGCCTCCCGGCTATGTCGGCTATGAGGAAGGCGGCGCTCTCACCGAAGCGGTGCGGCGCAGGCCCTATCAGGTCGTGCTGTTCGACGAGATCGAGAAGGCGCATCCGGACGTGTTCAACGTGCTCTTGCAGGTGCTCGACGACGGCCGGCTCACCGATGGCCAGGGCCGCACCGTCGACTTCCGCAACACGCTGATCATCATGACGTCCAACCTCGGCGCCGAATATCTGGTCGGTCTCAGCGACGACCAGGATGTCGATGCCGTGCGCGACGAGGTGATGGCCGTGGTGAAAGCCTCGTTCCGGCCGGAGTTCCTCAACCGCGTCGACGAGGTGATCCTGTTCCACCGGCTGCGCCGGCAGGACATGGACCGCATCGTCGAAATCCAGCTCAAACGGCTGGAGAACCTGCTTACCGACCGCAAGATCACGCTGTCGCTGGATCATGACGCGATCGAGTGGCTGGCCTCGAAGGGCTACGACCCGGCCTATGGCGCCAGGCCGCTGAAGCGGGTGATGCAGAAGGAGTTGCAGGACCCGTTGGCGGAAAAGATCCTGCTCGGCGAAATCCTCGACGGTTCGACCGTCAAGGTCACCGCGGGCTCCGATCGGTTGAACTTTCGTTCGAAGCCGACCGTGGTGGCGACGGAAGCCGCCGCCTGACCAGGGCGATTGGAATGAATACGAGCGCGCCGCATCTGGAGA
>NZ_JAIUIM010000041.1:0-41095 GCF_020165615.1 Mesorhizobium sp. BH1-1-5 | reverse complement strand
CATCTCCCCCTCAAGGGGGGAGATTGGCAGTTCCGGCGCCGGTTCTTTCTTAGCAACGTCGAAGATTGGCGAAAGCGGAGACGAAAGCTTAATCTCCCCCCTTGAGGGCGAGATGTCCGGCAGGACAGAGAGGGTGAAGGAACTCGACCTATCCAGCCGCGCAATATTGCTCGACGATGCGGGATACGCACAAGTCACAGGGAGTAGCCCTCACACCTTCACCAACTGCTCCACCCGCCCCTTCTCGCCGAAGATGCGTAAATACCGCTTGATCTCCTTCTCGTCCCCCGTCGCCTTGGCGGGATTGTCGGAGAGCTTCACCGCTGGCCGACCGTTGGCCTCCGTCACCTTGCAGACCAGCGAAATCGCATCGAGGCTGTCGGTTTCGGTCGGGGCGCAGCCTTCGAAATCGTTGGTGAGGTTGGTGCCCCAGCCGAAGGACATGCGCACCTTGCCGCGAAAATGCCGGTAGGTCTCCTCGATGGTCTCGACCTCCAGACCGTCGGAGAAGATGAGCAGCTTCTGCTTGGGGTCCTTGCCCTTCTTGCGCCACCAGTCGATGATTTTTTCGCCGCCCTCGATCGGCGGCGCGCTGTCGGGACGGAAGCCGGTCCAGTCGGCGACCCAGTCGGGCGCGTCGCGCAAGAAGGAATCCGTGCCGAAGGCGTCCGGCAGCACGATCAGGAGATTGCCGCCATAATAGCGCTGCCAGTCCTGCAGCACCTTGTAGGGCGCCTCGCGCAACTCCGCCTCGGAATTGGCAAGCGCCGCGAAGACCATCGGCAGCTCATGCGCGTTGGTGCCGAGTGCTTCCAGGTCGTTGTCCATGGCCAGAAGCACGTTGGAGGTGCCGGTGAAGGCGTCGCCGATGCCTTCCTTCAGCGCCTCGACGCACCAGCGCTGCCACAGGAAGGAATGGCGGCGCCTGGTGCCGAAGTCGGAAATGCGGATGCCGGGCAGCGCCTTCAGCCGCTCGGTCTTGGCCCACATCTTGGCCTTGGCGCGGGCGTAGAGCACGTCCAGCGCGAACGGGCCGTAGGAGCGCATGGCCGCGCGGGAGCGCAGCTCGTTGATGATGGCCAAAGCCGGGATTTCCCAGAGCGTCGTGTACATCCAGGGGCCGGGGAAGGAGAGCTCGTACTGGCCGTCGCGCCTGGACAACTCGTAGTCCGGCAGCTGGAAATCCTCCAGCCAGGCGAGGAATTCCGGTTCGAAGATCTGCTTGCGGCCATAGAAGTTGTTGCCGCCCAACCAGATCATCTCCTTCTTGGAGAAGCGGAGCGTACGGGCATGATCGAGCTGCTCGCGGAGTTCCCCTTCGTCGATGTCGTCGGCGAGGCGCACCGAGGTCGTGCGGTTGATCAATGTGAAGGTGGCGTCGACCTTGGGATACATGCCCCAGATCATCTGCAGCATCAGCAGCTTATAGAAATCGGTGTCCAGCAGGCTGCGGACGATCGGGTCCAGCTTCCACGTGTGGTTATAGACGCGCCGCGCTATATCGGTCTTTGCCATGCTCGCTCATCCATAAAGCGCAGCGCACCGAAACGCAGGCGCCACGCTTCAAATCCTTGTTCGAGCAATTCCGGATGGAAGACCGCCGCGCGGTTTTCCTGGAATTGCCTTAGCCAACTGCCTCTTAGCATCGTATTTCCGAACGCGCTTGCTGCTTTGCAAGCTGGCCCGACAAAAAGCAGCTATGCAAGTCCAGCCATCAAGACGCGGTTCTGGCCCCGATAACCTTGAGCGACGGGCGTTTCCTGCGGCTGGGCACACGGCCGGCCACCGGCGCGTCGGCGCGGCCCTCGTCCTGCTCCTTCTCGGCGAACAGCCAGTCGACGAAAAGCTGGACGATCGGCGCCGAGCGCATCTCGTTGCGGCAGACGACGTAGAAATCGTCGACCGCCGGCACCGACAGGGTGAAGGGCGCGACGAGCATGCCCCTGGCGAGCAAGGCGCGCGCCGTGACGGAATCGCCGAGCGCCACGCCATGGCCGTGCACGGCGGCCTCCGTCGCCATGCGCGCATCGCCCAGATGGTGGCGGCGGCCGCGTTCCAGATCGAGCGCGTCGGCGGCGGCCAGCCAGGTGTGCCACTCGCGACCGTCGTCGCCATGCAGGAAGACATGATCGGCAAGGTCGCGCACGCTTCGGATCGGGCGGTTGTTGATCAGCGTCGGGCTGACCACGGGAAACAGTTCGAGCCCGGACCATTTGCGTATCCAGCAGTCGCTCCAGCTGCCGTCGCCATAATGCACGCAGACGTCGATGTCCGCGGCGCGGATGTCTTTGGGATCGTTGGACGGGATCAGCGTGAGCTGGATGTCGGGATATTGCGCGGTGAAGGAGCCGAGCCGCGGCGTCATCCAGAGCAAGAGCAGCGCCGGCACGCAGGATACCGACAGCGCACCGGCGCTTGCCGGCCGCGTCATCCGCTGCGTCGCGGCGGCGATGCCGTCGAAGGCGGCCGAGACCGCCGGCAGGAACTCGGCGCCATGCGGCGTCAGCTTCACGCGCTGGCCGGTGCGCTCGAAGAGCTTTACGCCGAGCGACTGCTCCAGCGCCTTGATCTGGTGGCTGACGGCGCCGTGGGTGACATTCAGCTCACCCGCCGCCTTGGTCAGCGAGGCGTGCCGCGCCGTGGCCTCGAAGGCGCGCAGCGGGTTCAGCGGCGGCAGGCGCTTGGCCATGGAAGGGCTCCTACATTGTGAGGTTTTCTCACAACCAGGACCCTAACAATATCAATTGATTTTTCAATGCGGCTGCCCGACACTTTTACCCGGAACAGCTTCAAGAGACGTGAAATCCGCAGCGCAGCCGGCGGGCAACGATCCAGCCCGACAACAGGCTGGCTTGGCAAATCGTCCATGCGGGCCACGCTGCAAGCAGGCAAGAGGAGGATTGGACATGGGTTACGATCGCGGCAAGCTCGAAGCGTTGCGCCGCAAATATGGCGATAGCCATGGCGGCGAGATGTTCGACCCGAAGTTCCGCAAGGTCGCCGACAAGATCTTCAACAAGTCGGGCACGCGCCTCGCCCCCTATTCCGGCATCCCGACCTTCCTCGCCGCGCCCTATCGCGAAATCGCCGCCGAGAACCCGGATTTCGGCGACCTGCAGGTGGCGATGATCGGCGTGCCGATGGATCTCGGTGTCACCAACCGCCCCGGCTCGCGGTTCGGGCCGCGCGCGCTGCGCGCCATCGAGCGCATCGGCCCCTACAATCATGTGCTGGAATGCGCGCCGACGCATGAGCTTCGCGTCGCCGACATCGGCGACACGCCGTTCCGCAGCCGTTACCGGCTGGAGATCAGCCACGAGGACATCGAAAAACGCACCAACCAGATCGTCGACGCCGGCGTGCTGCCGCTCTCGATCGGCGGCGACCACTCGATCAGTCATCCGATCCTGAAGGCGGTCGGCAAGAAAGCCCCGGTCGGCATGATCCATATCGACGCCCATTGCGACACCAGCGGGCTGTTCGACATGACCAAGTTCCACCACGGCGGGCCATTCCGCAACGCGGTGCTGGACGGCGTGCTCGATCCCTCGCGCACGATCCAGATCGGCATCCGCGGCTCGGCCGAATATCTGTGGGAGTTCACCTATGAGTCCGGCATGACGGTCGTGCATGCCGAGGAGGTGACCGGGCTCGGCATTCCGGCCATCATCGAGAAGGCGCGCAAAATCGTCGGCGACGGCCCGACCTACATCTCCTTCGACGTAGACAGCATCGATCCGGCCTTCGCGCCTGGCACCGGCACGCCGGAAGTCGGCGGTCTGACGACGCGCGAGGTGCTGGAGCTGCTGCGCGGGCTGAAGGGCCTCAACATCGTCGGCGGCGACGTCGTCGAGGTGGCGCCGCAATATGACGCGACCACCAACACCGCCCATGTCGGCGCGCAGGTCCTGTTCGAGATCCTGAGCCTGATGGTGTTCAGCCCCGCAATCAAAAAGGGCTAAAGCAAAACTAATTACGGCCGCCGCGCTGGAGCCGGCGGCCGGTTTCAACAACAAGCTTCCAGCAGGGGAACAACAATGACTCTTCATGCCAAGTTCAAATCATCCATCGCTGCGGCGCTGATGCTCGCGACGGCAGGCTTCGGCCTCGCCACCCAGGCCGCGAAGGCCGACGCCGTCGACGACATCACCAAGGCCGGCGCCATCAATGTCGGCATCTTCTCGGACTTCCCGCCCTTCTCCTCGGCCAGCGCCGACATGAGCATCAAGGGCTATGACGTCGACGTCGCGCAGGCGATCGCCGATTCACTCAAGGTGAAGCTCAACCTGGTCAGCGTCACCGGCCAGAACCGCATCCCTTATCTCACCGACAAGCGCGTCGATATTTTGATGAGCGTCGGCTACTCCAAGGAGCGTGAGCAGGTGATCGATTTCGCCGCCGCCTACGCGCCCTACTACATCGCCGTCATCGGCCCGGCCGAGCTCGCCGTCAAAGGCAAGGAAGACCTCGCCGACAAGTCGATCGCCGTCAACCGCGGCACGCTGGAGGACACCTCGCTGACCCAGGCGGCTCCCGCCTCCGCCGATATCCGCCGCTTCGACAACTACAATTCCGTCATCCAGGCCTTCATCTCCGGCCAGACCCAGCTGATGGTGGTTGGCAACGATGTCGGCGCCCAGGTGCTGGCCAAGCAGGATGCGCTGAAGCCGGAGCAGAAATTCCAGCTGCTCACCTCGCCCTCGCATATCGGCCTCAACAAGAACGAGGACCGGCTGAAGAAGGCGGTCAACGACGCCGTCGCCAAGATGCTGGCCGACGGCAAGCTCGACGAGAGTTCGAAGGCCTGGCTGAAGACGCCGCTCAATCCCGACAACCTCAAGGATTGATCTCCCGGGCGGTTCAGTTCGCATAAAGCGCTGAACCGCTCCCGCTTTTGTTTCCTGCGCAACGCGCTGTCCAACAAGGTCAATCGCCATGGGCTACAGCCTGGACTTCGGCTGGCTTGCGGGTGCGGCGGGCGCGATCGCGCGCGGCGCGGCGACGACGGTCCTTTTGATCGCCGTCACCACGCTCGCGGGAACCTTTCTCAGCATCCTCGGCGCTGCCGGCAAAAGAAACGGCCCCAAGCCGCTTCAGCTGGCGATCGGCTGTTATGTCGAGGTGATGCGCAACACGCCGTTCCTGGTGCAGCTGTTTTTCATCTTCTTCGGCCTGCCCAGCCTCGGCATCAGGCTCGACCCGATCCTGGCCGCGATGCTGGCGATGACGCTCAACATGGCCGCCTATACGATCGAGATCGTCGGCGCCGGGCTCGACGCGGTGCCGCGCGGCCAGACGGAGGCGGCGTTGGCGCTTGGGCTCAGGCCTCGCCAGGTGTTCGTCAAGATCGTGCTGCCGCAGGCGCTGAAAGTGATCTATCCTGCGCTGACCAGCCAGATCGTCATCATGATGCTGGAATCGGCCGTGGTGTCGCAGATCGCGGTGCGCGAGCTGACCTACGAGGCCGACATGCTGCAGGCGCGCACGTTTCGCGCCTTCGAGACCTATTTCGTCGTAACGATGGTCTATCTCGGCCTGTCGATGGGGCTGCGCCGGCTGCTGGTCGGCGGCGGGCGCCGCGTTCTTGGAGCCGGCGTGTCATGATCGAATTCACCTTCTGGGACATATTGCGCAACCTGCTGCTCGCAGCGCGCTGGACGGTGCTGTTGTCGCTCGCCGCCTTCGTCGGCGGCGCGCTGGTAGGGCTGGCGGTGCTGTTCTTCCGCATCGCCCGGAATAAATGGGTGAAGCGGATCGCTTCCGGCTATATCGCGCTGTTCCAGGGCACGCCGCTGTTGATGCAGCTGTTTCTGATGTTCTTCGGTCTGCCGATGCTCGGCCTTCGCATCGAGCCGTGGACGGCGGCGGTGCTCGGGCTGACCTTCTTCGCCAGCGCCTATCTGGCCGAGATCTGGCGCAGCGGCGTCGACGCGCTGCCGCGCGGCCAATGGGATGCCGGCGCCAGCCTCGGGCTGCATTATCTGCAGGAGCTTCGGCTGATCATCCTGCCGCAAGCCTTCGCGATCACCCGCGCGCCGACCGTCGGCTTCCTGGTGCAGCTCATCAAATCGACGGCGCTGACCTCGATCATCGGCTTCGAGGAACTGGTCAGGACCTCCAACGCCATCAACAACGCAACCTTCGAGCCGTTCAAGGTCTACGGGCTGGTGGCGCTGATCTTCTTCGTCCTGTGCTTCCCGCTGACGCAATATGCGCGGCGGCTGGAGCGGCGCGCAGGGGCGCGCTAGAAAGGCTGCCGGCTGGACCGGCAGCGTTTGTCGTCAATGCCCGAAGGACAGCGCCGGCGCGATCCGATCGCGCCGCAGCCAGCGCGCCAGCAAAAGCGCCGCCACCACGGCGAGCCCTGTGGCCAGGCCGATCCAGATGCCGACGCCGTTCAAGCCGAAGTGGAAGGCCAGCAGCACGCCGAGCGGCAGGCCGACGCCCCAATAGCCGATCGCCGCGTAGATCATCGGCACCTTGGTGTCGTGCAGGCCGCGCAGCATGCCGGCGGCCACCGCCTGGGCGCCGTCGAAAATCTGGAACAGGGCGGCAAATACAAGGAACGACACGGCCAAGGTGATCACCCTGGCATTGGCCGGATCGGCGAGATCGATGAAGGCGCTGATCAGCGCATGCGGCCACAGGATCATCACCAGGCCCATCAGCGCCATGAACGAGACGCCGATGACGAAGGCGGTCCAGCCGGCCCGCGAAACCCCTTCCGGATTGCCGGCGCCATGCGCCAGTCCGACCCGGACAGTGACCGCCTGGTTGAGCCCAAGCGGGACCATGAAGGAGATCGAGGCGATCTGGATGGCGATCGCGTGGGCGGCCAGCGAATCCGCGTCGATCAGGCCCATGAGCAGGGCCGCCGCGTTGAAGATCGTCACCTCGAAGGCGAGGATGCCGGCGATCGGCATGCCGAGCCTGAGCAGGCCGCGGAAACGCGGCCAGTCGGAGCGCCAGAAGCGCCCGAACAGACGGTACCGCCGGAACTTCTTCTCCTTGATCACCACCGCCGCCATGCCGATGAACATCAGCGTGCTGGACAAAGTGGTGGCGAGGCCGGAGCCCGCGATGCCCATCGACCTGATGCCGAGATTGCCGAACATGAACACCCAGTTGAAGAAGGCGTTGCAGGCGACCGCGACGAACACGATGATCAGCGCCCAGCCCGGCCGCTCCAGCGCCGAGATGAAGGAGCGCAGCACGATATAGAAATAGAAGGGCAGCACCGCCCATTGCAGCCAATGCAGGTAGATGCCGGCCTGATGCGCGAGCTCGGGCTTCTGGCCCATCGCCAAAAGCACCTCTTCGCCATGCGAGAGAAAAAGCCAGATCGGGATCGAGATAAGGATCGCCAGCCACAGTCCCTGGCGCACCGTGCGGCGCAGGTCGCGCACCGAATGACGGCGGCGGCCGAGCTCGGTCGCCATCATCGGCGAGGTCGCCAGCATCAGGCCGAGGCCGAAGATCAGCGGCATGAAATAGAGGTTGGAGCCGAGCGCCCCGGCGGCGAGCGTGTCGGACCCCAGACGGCCCATCATCATGACGTCGGTCGCGGTCATGGCGGTCTGGCCGAGATTGGTCAACACCATCGGCCAGGCGAGCGCGATCGTCGCCCTGATTTCCTGACGCCAAAGATTTTCCGGCGCGCGAGCGCCGGCTTCGATCGCAGACATTGTTCCGCTCTTTCAGAACACGGCGCGTCGGCCAAAGGGCCGGAAGCCGCACAGCAATGGCGCAAAATGGCGCCATTTGCGTCGCCTTGTGAACGAAATGCGACATGTTGGCAAGGGAGGAGGCCGGCTAGCGATTGATCCAGCCGCCGCCAGATGCGGCGGCGTTCAGGCCTCCGCGCGCGAAATCAGCGGTTTGCGGCCACCGAGTATATAGGCGACGGACTCCAGGATGATGCCGTTGGTGTTGATATCGCTGACCTCGATGCGCTTGCCCGTACGCTCAGACACTCCGGCGGAAAAACCCATTCCCTTCATCTTGGCGCGCTCCCTGACGTAGTCGACCAGCTTTTGCGCGTAGTCGCCCGGCCGGGCCGCGAGCCACAGATAGGCGCCCTTGGAATTTACCAGCCGCAGCGAGTCGGAAAGCTTCGCCGCCTTGTCGGGCGCGGAGGTCTTCAACGTGTCGACCGGGAAAATGCCGCCATCGTCGGTCAGTTGGTAGCCCTGATAGGTGAAGTAGGGAGGCCCTGCCATGGCGGACTCCGAGACGCAGGTCAGGATGCCGGTATCCTGGAAGCGTTTCATCTGGGCGGCGTAGAGGATATCGGCGATCAGGCGCCCGTGCGGCGATGCGCCCAGCTCGATTTCCTCGGTGACATGGGGCTCGGTCGCGATGCGGCCGCGCCGCTGCACTTCCGCGATGGTCGCGAGGGCGGCGTCCATATCGTTGCTCGGATCCGGCGTGGTGAAAACCGGCGCTATCGCCTCCCCCCACAGGCTGTATCCGCGACCGGCATAGCCGGCGTAGCTGTTTTCCTGGACCGACGAAATCCTGCCGGTATCGCTGACCACATGCATCTCGCCGTCCTTGAGGACCGGCCCGAACGACCAGTGCTGCACCAGCTTGAACACCGGAAAGGCGCCAGCCGTGTAGCTGTCCAGAATCTTCAGCGCGACCAACAGGCGTCCGGCGTCGGCGCTGTCGAAACCGTCGCGCTCGCCGCCCTTCGAGCTGAGCCGGCGCTCGGTATTGGGCAGCTTCACCCGCGCGAAGCTGAAATCACCCTGGCCCAGGAATGCGAGAATGCGATTTGTCATCTTCTCGAATGCGGTCTGGTCGATGATGCCCAGGCGGTGAGCCGAAACCGCCGCCAGGATGTTCGATCCGATATCCCACATCGTCGTGAACGGATATCCGGTCGACCTGCCAAATTCGACCCACGCCGTGGCGGGGGCCATGCCGTTGAAATTCTTGGCGCCCCAGTCGAAATAGGTCCAGGCCAGTTCGGCGTCGGCTTTCAACACGTCAGCATCCGGCTGCTGCGGATCGGGTCTTCTCCAGTCCTTCACCGATACGTCCGCACGCGCTTGCCTGATGCGATCCGCTTGCGGCATGGCCGGGCAGACGGCCCGGTAATATTCCGCGAAATTGACCAGCGTCGTGCCGGGCTCGCTCGACATCCTCGCGAAGGAGTCGAGGATAACCTTCTTTTTCTCCGGCGTGTTGGCGGTGTCCGGGTGGATGCAGAAGACCGCGTCATTATCCGCGCCGAGGTAATCGAAAAGCTGCTCCTCGGAGAAGTAGGGAATGTCGCCGGTCCAAGCACTTTCGAACTTGACCGTGTTGGACACGTGCAGGATTCCGCGCTTGTCCAGCCCGTTGAACCAGCGCAGGTCTCCCTTCTCCGCGGCGAACATCGGCGTCCCGGCGCCGGCTATGGCATCGAGCGTGTTGTCGTCGAAATCGTCGTTCGGGGGAATATAGGTCATCGGCAGCTTGCCGGTGGTGCGGTAGATTTCGCTCATGCAGTTTCTGATGAGGTCGACATCCTTCTCGAACGAATTTCCGAGCAGTTCGGACGGCGTATGGCGCCAGCCGTGCCCTGCGATATCGAACCGCCGCTCGGCGGACATCGATCGCAGATAGGCTTTGCAGCGCTCGTCCGCGGAAAGCATGCCTGTTTTGGGAGCCGGAATGATAGCGTCGGTAACTGGATAGCCGGCTTCAATAAGGCCGCGAACGAAGGCCATGTGGCTCGGGTCGGTATCCATGTCGACACGCAGGTCGTCCACCCGGACCACGATGTAGCGCCTGGCGGTGTCGCGGCTTTGCGCATAGAGCTTCTGCGGCGCCAGGACACGCACGGCGCCGGTTGCGGTGGCTGCCAGCACCGCTTTGGCGACACCGGCCGCATAGCCAGCCGCGTCGACGACGGACAGACCGGCCAGCGCCGCAAAGGGGATTTCGACGACAATCGGATCGTTGCTGGCGGCAAGAGCCATGATGTTTTGCGCAAGCGTGTCCGGCGCCGTCAGGGCGAGCGTCCCATTGCCCGATGTGGCGGAGGTGCGCGCCGAGGCAAAGGTGTTCACAAGGCCGGTGCTGCTCGTCCAGTAACCCCCATCCGAGGGCAGCGAGCCCACCTTGTCGTCCTGCGCTCCCGCGAGACGGATGACGGTGCGGATGCCGGCGGACCGCATCGATGCGGCGTCTTGAAGCGATTGCAGCGGCTGATTGGTGGTCAGCGTCAGCGCGGTGATGACAGCCTTGGCCTTGTAGCGCTCGAACGCGTTGATCATGTGCGAGAACGCGGCCTGCATTTCGCCGGCCTGACGGGCCTGAAGATAGGGATCGTCCGCCGCGATTGTCGCGGCATGGACGCCGAATTCAATGGCGTCCGGAGCCATTTCCACGGACTGCCTGATCCAGTTGGCCAAACCGGAATTGTAGTCCGGGATGTTGCTGGGGTCGCCGGCCATGTCGATGGTCATGGCGATTGGCAGCGTCGCGGACGAGAAGGCATTTGCGACAGCGCCGAGCTTGCCTGTATCGGCGCCGGCGTCGACGCCGCTGACGATCACCATCAGCGGATTGGGCAGGCGCGCCGCAGCCGTGGCGGCGACACTTCGGCCAGCAACGGCCAGAAGCGGGATGCTGATGCCGCCGAGAAGAACCGAACGCCGGCTTATGTTCATGAGTGCCTCCTGTCGGCAGCGGGGATCGCGTATCGCGCCGGGCTCACCCAGCGGCCATCGGATTTAGCGGTGAAGGATTTGACCAGGGCGCGCAGGAAAAGCGCGGCGTCGAGAAGCCGGATGGCCGGAAAGGCGATGCCGTAGAGCATCAGGCTCGGCCGTCGCTCGATGATCGCGACGACAAAAGTGAGCGCATAGTCGACCGCGAGGAACAGAGCGAGGAGAATGAGCGGCGAGACCGGCCGTATCGCCAATTGGCCGACCGACAATGCGGGGACTTCAAAGCCTGTCGTCAGATACGCCAGGGTGGCCAGGGGCAAAGCGAGGGCGAAAATCGATATGACGAGCAGTTCCGCCAGCAAGCCGCCGAGCGAAAGCCAGAAACGGCTTGGCCAGACCCCGTGCCGGCGCACCGTCTGCCAGAAGCCCAGATACCAGCGTTGCACCTGCTTGCGGTAGTCGGAGAGGTTGAACGGATCCTCCGACGAGCACCGCGCCCTCGGCGTATAGGCGACGCGGCCCAGCCCTTTGTGCTGCACCTCGAAGGTCATGTTGAAGTCTTCGATCACGAGGCCCGGGGCGGTGATGTCGATCTGGGTCAGCGCCTGGGTGCGATACATGCTTGCAAAGCCGGGCGCGATATAGCTCACTCCGGTCCATTTCCAGGACTGGCCATACTGGAACGCGGTCTGCAGGACCCTGTAGAGACGCGTCCGATAGGCGGCGAAGAGCATATCCAGCGTCGGCAAGCGTTGATCGCGCCAGCGCGAGAGAACATGGCCCGCGACGACGCAGACGCCCGGATCGTCGAACAGCGGAAGAGCGTAATCGAGATAGCGCGGGTCGATTTCGGAATCGGCATCCTGGATCAGCACGGCCTTGAACCGCTCGCAAAGGCGATAGTGCTTGATGGCCCGGTCTATGGCCTTGGCCTTGCCCCCGTTGGGCCGGATGTCGAGTGCCCTGCAGCCCATGCTCCGGGCGATGGAGACCGTGGCGTCTTTCGATCCGTCGCTGGCGACGTAGATCTGCCGAGCCGGGATGATCGCCTTGAGGGCGGCAATGCATTTGGGAAGCGCGATCTCTTCATTATGCGCGGGGATGACGACCGCGACATCGGCGACCTTAATCGCGCGAGGGCCAGCGGCTGCCTTGCGGCTTCCCAGCTCGGTGATGAAACGCAGCAGCCCGACCGTGCACCAGAACGTGATGTTGATGCCCAGCGACGCGCTGAGCACCATCAAGATGACATTGAGGACGGCCGTCGCGCTCATGGCTAAGCGAGCTGCGGCGCATCGCCCAGGACCAGGGCGCGGTCGGTCTTGCCATGCGCTGGGAAGGCCGGACGAGCCGGCTTGATGCCCAGCGAGCGAAGCAGGTCCTGATAGCTCTGGCGGATACCGGCTTCCAATGAGATGCTCGGTCGCCAGCCGAGGGCCCGGAGCTTGGTCGTATCCGGCCAGCGGCCGCGGTGGTCCTCGATGAAATGGTCGCGAAAGACCGCTTCGCCGGCGAGGCCGGTCGCCTTCTTCACCGTGGCGAAGAGATCGCGGACCGTGATCTGCTCGTCGCCGCCGACATTGTAGACTTCACCGCTGACGCCTTTCTCGACGACCGTGAGAAGTCCGTTCACGAGATCGTCGACGTGCAGGAAGGTTCGCGTCTGCGTTCCGTCGCCATAGATCGGCACGGGCTGGCCGGCGATGAGGCGGGTCAACATCTGCGGGATGACACGCTGGTCCTTGGGCGACATGGCGGGACCATAGGTGTTGAAGATGCGCACGATGCGCACCTCGATACCGTATTTGCCGCCCCAGAAGCGGGTCAGAGCCTCGCCGAAACGCTTGCCTTCCTCGTAAGGACTGCGCGGCCCGACGGGATCGACCCGCCCGACATAAGTCTCGGGTTGCGGGAAGACGTCCGGATCGCCGTAAGCCTCGGCGGTGCTGGCGAACAGATATGTCGCCTTGCACCTGCGGGCGATCTGCAACAGGTTCAGCGTCCCGGCGGACGAAGCCATGAGCATCTGCTCGCCCAGCCGCCTGATGTTGGGAACGCCCGTGGGACAGGCCAGATTGTAGACGTGGCTGTATCGACGGCGCTGCAACCGCCGGCAAATTGCCGGATCGGCGACATCCATCTTGATGAAGCCGAAGTTCGGGTGGCGCGACAGCTGGTCGACATTCGCCTGGCGACCGGTAGAGAGATTGTCGACGACATCGACATGCGCGCCCTGACCGAGAAGGCGACGGGCAAGGTTGGTTCCGAGACACCCCGCGCCGCCCGCGATAAGGTACCTCACTTCGTTGCTGTTCATGCTCATCGAGCGACAATCCTCACTTGCATAAAGAAGAAAGCCGCACCCTCATTGTGCGCCCTTCCTTCATCAAACGAGGATTTCCCCAGGCAACGCAACTGATAGTTAATAATATGCTAAACGACAGTGGTTAATTACCGCATTGTAATCGTTGCCTTTTTTGAGATTCACTTTTCAACGCGGCCTAAAACGACGCAGCTGTGTGCGAAATCGGTACAACCAGCGCGCTTGACAATCCGCAGGATCTTGATCCGCGCAGGTCGCGGCTTCCCCTGACTTTGCGGGCTCCGCGCAAGGCTCAGGCGCGGCAGAAACGTCGTGGCACAAGAGTTGCATAGCGACCTGCGGCAACGTGGGGTTATGACGCCGGCTACAGAAGTCCTGTTCCGTCAGAATTCACGTCATTGCAATGAGCGCCGGTTCCGGACCAGCGCCACTGATGGAGGCAACAATGGCTTTGGTCGAGCAGGCTCGCGGCGCGACAATTCATTCAAGACTTGAATCACGGACAGCCACGATCGGCGTCATAGGGCTTGGCTATGTCGGACTGCCGCTAGCCGCGGTGGCGGCGCGGGCCGGCTTCCGGGTGATCGGCTTCGATATCGACAACAGTAAGGTCGAGAGACTGAAGATGGGCCGCTCCTATATCGGCGCCGTTACCGACGAGGCGCTGCAGGACATCAGCGCCAGCGGATCTTTCCAGGCGACATCGGATTTCGCGGCCCTCGAAGAATGCGATGTCATATCCATATGCGTCCCGACGCCGCTGACAAAACAGCGCGAGCCGGACCTTTCCTTCGTGGAAGGAACAACGCGCGCCATCGCGGCTCATCTGCGCAAGCATCAGTTGATCGTGCTGGAATCGACCACCTATCCCGGCACCACCGACGAGGTGATGAAGCCCATACTGGAAGCGACGGGCTACAAATCCGGCAGGGATTTCTTCCTCGGTTATTCGCCCGAGCGCGAGGATCCGGGCAGCATCGGCTTCGAAACAGCCACCATTCCGAAGGTCGTCGCCGGCGACGGGCCGATCGCCGCGAAACTGGTGGCGCTCTTCTACGGCGCGATCGTGGAGAAGGTGGTGCCCGTCTCCAGCATCAAGGTGGCTGAAGTGGTGAAGCTGACGGAAAACATTTTCCGCGCCGTCAACATCGCCTTGGTCAACGAGCTCAAGGTGATCTATTCCGCGATGGGGATAGACATCTGGGAAGTCATCGAGGCGGCGAAGACGAAGCCTTTCGGCTACATGCCGTTCTATCCCGGCCCGGGGCTCGGCGGACATTGCATCCCGATCGACCCCTTCTACCTGACCTGGAAGTCGCGCGAGTTCGAAGTGTCGACGAAGTTCATCGAGCTTGCCGGCGAGATCAACGTCTCCATGCCGCACTACGTCATGTCGAAGCTGTCGGAAGCCCTCGACACGCAGCTTGGCCTGCCGCTGAGCCAGGCAGCCATCCTGATCGTCGGCGTCGCCTATAAGAAGAACGTGTCGGACGTGCGCGAAAGCCCGGCGCTCAAGCTGATCGAGCTGCTCGAGACACGCGCCGCCGACATTGCCTATCACGACCCCCACGTCGCGCGCATACCGAAGACGCGCAAGCACCCGACGCTGGCCGGCAAGGATTGCATCCGCCTCAACCGCGACTCCATCGCTGCCTATGACGCGGTCGTCATCGTCACCGATCACGACGGGGTCGACTACGGGCTCCTGGCAAATCATTCGCGCCTGATCATCGACACGCGCAATGCCATGCAGCGCAACGGCATCGTCTGCGACCGGGTGGTGAAAGCCTAGAGCGGCTCGCCGGAGACAGCCTCGGATTGGCGCCAAGGCTCGTTCACTTGGCTGAGCCAGCCTGCTACGGATTGCTCTGATGCGGACAGCCGGCGCGCCACGCCGGGAGGAATGGATGCCGTTCAGACGCAGAAAGAACACGGCCGCGATCCCGCGCACGGTGCCCGCCTTCGAGCACATCGTGACGGAGGCCAGCGACAGTTTCCTGTGGCGGCTGGACGACTATCCGTGGGAGCGCAATGTCTGGAATTTCCATCCGGAATACGAGATCCATCTGCTCAGGAAATCGTCCGGCGTCGTGCTGGTCGGCGACCATATCGGCGAATTCGGGCCAGGCTACCTGACCATCGTCGGCGGCGGCTTGCCGCATGACTGGGTGACGGCGGTGCAGCCGGGCGAGCTGATCGAAGGCCGCGATATCGTGCTGCAATTCGATCCCGAGCGGCTGCGCGGCTCGGCCGGGCTGCTGCCGGAACTGCGCGAGCTGGAGCCGTTCCTGGAACGCTCGCTGCGCGGCATGGTCTTCCATGGCCAGACCGCGCTCGACGGCGCCGAGCTGATGGAACGGATGGGAGAGGTGCATGGGCTGGCAAGGTTCCGCCTGTTCCTCGAACTGCTGGACCTCCTGGCCACCACAGACGAATACGCGCTGTTGTCGTCGCCGGATTTTTCCCCACTTCTCGACGCCGAGTCGCTCGACATCATCCAGCGGTCGCTAACCTATCTGTTCCAGCACTTCGCCGAGGATTTGAAGCTGCCCGACGTGGCTCAATTGGCCGGGATGAGCGAAAGCACCTTCTCGCGTTTCTTCCAGAAGAACACCGGCAATTCGTTCAGCGACCATGTCGCCAAGCTGAGACTCTGGCAGGCCTGCAAGCTGCTCGCCGATACCGAGATCCCGATCACCGACATCTGCTTCCAGGTCGGCTATATGAACATATCCAACTTCAACCGGGCCTTCCTGCGCAAGCACAAGATGACGCCTTCGTCCTACCGCAAGCTGTCGCGGCAGCGGCTGACGCTGCGGGCCTGATCAGGCCAGGTCCGACCACTTCTGCTGGTACTGATACTCGTGTGACGAGCAGACTCTGCCATCGCCATATTTTGCGCCGCACAATGCATAAAAGTACAGGTCTGCTGCAACGGGCCTTCTAGTCTCGCTCCTTCCAACCGCTCATTTTGGCGACGGATGGGAAGTCACAAAGGCGACGGTGAGGGTCGCTTAGCCCAAGGACTTCCTGCTTCCGCGAGTGTTCCTGGAGGAGAAAGTTCAATGAATTCAAATCGGCTAGCTGCCAGCCTCGGCGCAGCGTTCGTGCTTACCGCTTCCGTTTCAACCGCAGCACTTGCCCAGGCGCCGGTCTGCTCCGCGCCGGTCAAGGTGCTGGCGCAACCGCGCGACGGCCTGACGCTGCTGGAGGACTCCAAGGACGAGTTCAAGAAACTCTCCGGCGCCTCGTTCCAGATCGACTACCTCAACGAAAACGACCGCCGCGCCAAGTCGCGCGCCGACGCCTCCACCGTCGGCAATTACAACGTCTATTATGTCGACGAGGCCAATGTGGCGCTGTTCGCGTCCTCGGGCTGGATCGTGCCGCTGACCGATTATTATCCGGCCGACTACGACTACGCCGATTTCGACCCGGGCCGCCAGAAGGTCGCCACCTATGACGGCAAGGTGTGGTTCGCCCCGCTGACCGGCGGCGGCGACCTGATGGTCTACCGCAAGGACGTGCTGGAGGCCGCCGGCATCCAGCCGCCGAAGACGCTGGACGAGCTGATCGCCGACGTGCCGAAGCTCACCAATGCCGACAAGGGCATGTATGGCATTGCGCTGCGCGGCGCGCGCGGCTCGGGCGCCAATGTCTGGCGCTGGATGCCGTTCTTCAAGGCCTATGGCGGCAAGTGGTTCGACGGCGACAAGCCGGCTTTCAATTCGGACGCCGCCGTGAAGGCGACGGAGACCTACCTGAAGCTGTTCAAGGACTCGGCGCCCGGCACGCAGACCGGCAGCTGGGATGAATCGACCGGCGCCTTCCTGTCCGGCCAGGTCGCCATCCTCGTCGAATCGACGCCGCTGTCGGGCATGGCGGTGGACCCCAAGACCTCGCAGGTGGTCGGCAAGGTCGGCTTCCTGCCGCCGCCCTCGCCGCTGCCGGGCGGCGGTTACGGCCACGGACTCGCCATCGGCACCAAGGCCAATGCGGATGACGCCGCGAAGAAATGCGCCGGCCTGTTCATCGCCTGGGCGACGTCCAAGGAGAGCGAGAAACGCCGGCTCGACGCGCATCAGTTCGGCGAGCTCAACCGCACCAGCATCCTCACCAGCAAGGAATTCGCCGACATCTATGGCGCCGATCTCGGCAAGGCTCTGGCCGATACCGGCAAGGTGACGGCGGTGAACTTCTGGCAGGATCCGCGCTGGCCGGATCTCGGCGACCGCTGGGGCATCATCCTGGAGGAACTGGTCACCGGCACCCGCACCGACATCAAGGGCGGCCTCAACGAGCTCGAGGCCTATGCCAACGAGCTGGTGAAGAAGAAGTAATCCTCCCGCCCGCGGCGCGCGATCCACGGCATTCGAAGGAATGGCGGGATCCGCGCCGCGGGATCTTCACCAGACAGCAGCAAAATCCGAGGACAGGCCATGCGCCGACGCTCTTCCCTGCCAGTCACATTTCTCGTTCCGACTTTGGCCATCCTTCTGGTGCTGTCGATGGTGCCGACGCTCTACGCCATCGTCATCGCGCTGCAGAACCGCGAGCTGAGCACGACGGGCTATTCCTGGGTCTGGTTCTCGAACTTCGCCGATCTCTTTACCGACCGCCGCTTCCTCAACGCCGTCTGGGTCTCGGTGAAATGGGAGATCGTCACGGTCGTGGCGACGATGGTGGTGGCGATCGGACTGGGTGTCCTGATGTTCGAGGCCGCCGGCCCGCGCATGCGCAATTTCTATTGCCTCCTGTTCATCGTCCCGGTGCTTTTGCCGCGTGTGTCGGCCGCCTTCGTGTGGAAGTTCGCCTATCACCCGCTCTACGGCATCGCCACCTATCCCTACCGGCTGATCACCGGCGGGCTGATCTTCGACCCGCTGTCCAAGCCGGCAACCGCGCTGTTCGCCGTCGCTTCGGTGGATGTCTGGCAATGGGGGCTGTTCTTCGCCGTCATCGTGCTGAAGCGGCTCGAGACCTTGCCGCCACAGCCGATCGAGGCGGCCAGGCTCGACCACGCCAGGCGCTGGCAGATCCATGCCTATGTGACCTTGCCGATGCTGAAAGCGCCGCTGATCAGCCTGATGTTCGTCAAGATGATCGAGTCGCTGCGCTCCTTCGACCTCATCTATGTGATGACGCGCGGCGGGCCGGGCGTCGCGACCGAGACCCTCGACATGTACGCCTTCTCGCAGGGCTTCATCGAATCCGGCAAGGTCTCCTACGCCTCGGCCATGGCGGTGCTGATGATGATCGCGACGGTCATCACCTTCACCATGCTTTGGAAGCGGGTGCAGGCATGAAGCCCTATCCGATAAGACTGGGCCGCCTGATCGCCAAGGCCGTCCTGGCGCTGGCCGGATTCCTGGCCGTGTTCCCGCTGGTCTGGACGGCGCTCAACGCGATGAAGAACAATGTCGACATCATCACGCGGGTGCCGAAGGTGATCTTCACGCCGACGCTCGCCAACATCAGCTACATCCTCGGCCGCGACAGCGTGCTCACCGGCCTCTACAACTCGGTCGTCGCCTGCGGCTCGGCGGTGCTGATCGGCATCGCGCTCGGCCTGCCGGCGGCCTATGCCGTGGCGCGCTATCCGAACCGCTTTGCCGGCGACATCCAGTTCTTCGTCCTGTCGCTGCGCTTCCTGCCGCCGGTGGCGGTCGCCATTCCGCTGATGGTGATCTGGTTGCAGGTCGGCCTTTACGACACTTTGCCGGCGTTGATCGTCACCTATTCGCTGCTCACCATCTCGGTGATCATGTGGCTCGCGATTCCCGCCTTCCAGGGCGTGCCGAAGGAGATCGAGGAAGCCGCCTTCGTCGACGGCTACGGCGCCTATTCGGTGTTCTGGCGGATCGCGCTTCCCGTGGCGGCGCGCTCGCTGATAGGCGCCATCGCCTTCAGCTTCGTGCTGGTCTGGAACGAGTTCCTGATCGCGCTGATGCTGTCGAGCTCCAACGCCAAGACACTGCCAATCGTCGCTTCCGAGCTGTCGCAGCAAGGCATGAACGTGCCGTGGGGCATCCTCAATGCCTCGGTCGTGCTGCTGTCGCTGCCGCCGCTGCTGTTTCTCGGTGTTTTGAGCGGCTTCCTGAATTCCGTTTTCCGGCAAAAGAAAAATTGAAGCGAGGCTTACCCGATGCGGGCACTGGTGCTTGAGAAAAAAGGCGAACTGTCGCTGCGCGAGATCGCGCTGCCGCAGGACGTCGGACCGGACGACGTCAGGATCGCCATCCACACGGTCGGGGTCTGCGGCAGCGACGTGCATTACTACACGCATGGCGCCATCGGCAGCTACATCGTGCGCCAGCCCATGGTGCTCGGCCACGAGGCGTCGGGCACGATCGTCGAGGTTGGCGCCAATGTCGCGAGGCTGAAGGTCGGCGACCGGGTCTGCATGGAGCCCGGCGTGCCGAATCTTTCGTCACGCGCGACGAAGCTCGGCATCTACAATGTCGATCCGGACGTCCGTTTCTGGGCCACGCCGCCGGTGCATGGGGTGCTCGCGCCCTACGCCGTTCACCCGGCGGCCTTCACCTACAAATTGCCGGACAATGTCTCCTTCGCCGAAGGCGCGATGGTCGAGCCCTTCGCCATCGGCATGCAGGCGGCGGCGCGCGCCCGCATCGTGCCCGGCGACGTCGCAGTCGTCGTTGGCTGCGGCCCGATCGGCATCATGATCGCCTTGGCCGCGCTGGCGGGCGGCTGCTCCAAGGTGCTGATCTCGGACTTCTCCGCGCCGAAGCTTGCGATCGCCGCCCAGTATCCGGGCATCGTGCCGGTCAATATCGGCGAGCAGTCGCTGGTCGATGCGGTGCGATCCGCGACCGACAGTTGGGGGGCCGACATCGTGTTCGAGGCGAGCGGCAGCCCGAAGGCCTTCGCCAATCTGTTCGACATCGTGCGGCCGGGCGGCGCGGTGGTGCTGGTCGGGCTGCCGGTGGAGGCGGTCGAGCTCAACGTCCCGGCGGCCATTTCGAAGGAAGTGCGCATCGAGACCGTGTTCCGCTACGCCAACATCTTCGACCGCGCTTTGCAATTGATCGGCTCCGGCAAGGTCGACCTCAAGCCGCTGATCACCGGCACCTATGATTTCTCCGAGAGCATCAAGGCGTTCGAGCGGGCGGCGCAAGGCAAGCCGCAGGACGTCAAGCTGCAGATCCTGCTGACCGGCGAGAAGGGATAAGGGATGTCCGCGATCGTTTGCTCCCATGTCGACAAGGCCTATGGCGCCACGAGCGTCATCCGCGATCTGAACCTGTCGATCGAAGAGCATGAATTCGTCGTGTTCCTCGGACCCTCCGGCTGCGGCAAGTCCACGCTGCTCAGGATGCTGGCGGGGCTGGAGGATATCAGCGGCGGCGAGGTGTCGATCGGCGGCAAGGTGGTGAACGATCTCGACCCCGGCGACCGCGGCATCGCCATGGTGTTCCAGAATTATGCGCTCTATCCGCATATGACCATCTTCGACAACATCGCCTTCGGGCTGAAGCGGCAGAAGGTGCCGGCGGCCGACATCAAGAAACGGGTCGAGGCGGTTTCGCGGACACTCGGCCTGGAGCCCTATCTCGGGCGCAAGCCGACCGAGCTTTCCGGCGGCCAGCAGCAGCGCGTGGCGATCGCGCGCGCCATGATCAAGACGCCGAAAGTGTTCCTGTTCGACGAGCCGCTCTCCAATCTCGATGCCAAGCTGCGCAACCACATGCGCGTCGAGATCGCCAGGCTGCACCAGTCGCTGAAGACGACGACCGTCTATGTCACGCATGACCAACTCGAGGCGATGACGCTGGCCGACCGCATCGTGCTTCTGAAGGACGGCGTGATCGAGCAGATCGGCTCGCCGGCGGAGATCTATCGCCGCCCCGGCAACCTGTTCGTGGCCGGCTTCATCGGCACGCCCAACATGAACTTCATCGAGGCCATGGTCGGCCGGAAAGGGGATGGCTGGACGCTGACCGGCGCCGGCACGGTGCTGTCGCTGCAAGGCAGCGACTTCCATCTCACCCACGGCGATCGCGTGATGCTCGGCATCCGGCCTCCGGATCTGAAGACGGCACAAGCCGGCACAGCAAACCTGTTGCAAGGCACCGCCGACCTCATCGAGTTCCACGGCAACGACGCGCTGGTGACGTTCGGATCGGGCGGCAAGGAGATCAGCGCGCTGGTGCCGGCCCGCGAATGCCCCGAGCCGCGCGCGCCCGTGCGCTACACGTTCGACGAGGAGAGCCTCCATCTGTTCGACGCGGAGACCGGCAAGTCGCTGCGCAGACAATAGACGGATAGAGCGTTCCTGGGCGCCCTATCGAACCGCGTCGAGCGCCTGCCGCTGGCGGTGCATTTCGAGGAAGATGCGGTAGTCGCGGTCGAAGCGGGCGCCGGCTTCCTTGTTGGGGGCGCGGGTCTTGCCGCCCTGCTGCATGGCGACGCAGGCCGCGTTGAGATCGCCGTAGATACCGGCGGCGGTCGCCGCCACCATGCCGGTGCCGAGCAGCACCGCCTCGTCGGCCAGCGGCTCGACCACCGTGCAACCGGTGGCGTCGGCATAGAGCTCCATCAAAAGCGGGTTCTTGGTGTGGCCGCCGGTGACATGCAGCGTGTCGATCAGATAGCCGTTCTCGTTCAGCGCCTCGAGCACATGGCGCACGCCGAGCGCGATGCCGACGGCGGTGCGCCAGTAGAGCTTGCACAGGCTGTCGAAGGAGGAATCGAGCGTCAGGCCGCTGATCACGCCGACGGCATGCGGGTCGGCGAGCGGCGAACGGTTGCCGTGGAAGTCCGGCAGTACATGCAGCCTTGCGGCCAGCGCATCGCCGTCCTCGGCGCGCAGCTCGGCGACGCGCCCGGCGATCTTCATATGCATGGCCGCGTCCGGCTCGCCGCCGGCGCCATGCCAGCGGATGATGTGATCGAGCAGCGCGCCGGTGGCCGACTGGCCGCCTTCCGACAGCCACAGCGTCGGCAATGCGGCGCCGAAATAGGGACCCCAGACGCCGGCAAAGGGCTGCGGGTCGGGCGACATGGCCATGACGCAGGACGATGTGCCGGCAATCAGCGCCAGATGCCGGCCGATGTCTTTCTCGTCGCCGGCAAAGCCGCCCAAGACGCCGAGCGCGCCGGCATAGGCGTCGATGACACCAGCGCCCACGCGGCATCTTTCGGTCAGGCCTAGCTCGGTTGCCGCCAGCCGCGTCAGCGGGCCGATATCGGCGCCGACGGGGCTTGCCTTTTCCGGCAGGTTGCCATGCTCGAACAGATCGCCGAGGCCGACCAACTCGAAGAAATCGCGCCGCCAGCTTTTTTCCTCATGCGCGAGATAGGTCCATTTCGCCGTCAGCGTGCATTGCGAGCGGGCGAGCGAGCCCGATGCCTTCCAGGTCAGGAAATCGGCGAGATCGAATAGATAGCCGGCTTCATTCCATGTGTTCGGCAGATGGCGCTTCAGCCACATCAGCTTCGGCGTTTCCATCTCCGGCGACATCACACCGCCGATATAGTCGAGCACGGCGTGACCGCTCGTCGTGCATTCGTCGGCCTCGGCGATGGCGCGATGATCGAGCCACACCATCGTGTCCCAGCGCTGCTCCCCGGTGACCGAAACGCTGAGCTGGCCGCCCTGCCTGTCGCGCGCGACCAGCGAGCAGGTCGCGTCGAAAGAGATGCCGGCGACATCGCCGGCGGCGACGCCGGATTTCTGCAGCGCGGCCCGCACGGATTTGCACACCGCCGACCAGATGTCTTCCGAATCGTGCTCGGCATGATCGGGCTTGGGCTGATGCATGGCGATCGGATGATCGGCGCGGCCGAGCAGGTTGCCACGCGCGTCGAGAATGCCCGCGCGAGCGCTCCCGGTGCCGACATCGACCGCGCAAACGAAACTCTTCGTCAAGATGCTTTGTCTCTCGCTCCCAGGCCTGCAATCAGATCGGGCAATTGCAGCATGTCAGCGAATATAGAGTCCGGTTCCGTCGACGCAAGCCGCGCCTTCAGCGCCGGATTGGAGGCATGCGAGCCGCCGGTGAAAGCAAGCACCCGCATGCCGGCCGCGCGCGCCGCGGCAACGCCTGCCGGGCTGTCCTCGATCACCAGGCACTTGCGCGGATGCGCCCGCATCGAGGCGGCGGCATGGAGAAAAAGATCGGGGGCCGGCTTGCCGCGCTTGACCATGGCGGCGCTGAACAGATGCGGCTCCAGCAAGGGCAGCAGGCCGGTGACGTCGAGCGCATAGCGGATGCGCTCCAGCGTGCCGGACGACGCGACGCAGCAGGGCAGGCCGAGCTTGGGCAGAACATCCTTGACGCCCGGGATCGGCTTCAATTCCTCGCGGAATTTGCGCATCAGCTCGACGCGCATGGCCGTCAGATGCCGGTCGCTGATTTCCAGTCCGAAGTCGCGGCCGAGGATCTCGCGCACGCTCTTCATGCTCTTGCCGAGGAAGTGCTCGTAGGCGGCGTCCTCGCTGACCGTGCCGCCGGCGAGCTCGATCATGTTGAGCAGCGCCGACACCGAAAGCGCCTCGCTGTCGACCAGCACGCCGTCACAGTCGAAGATGACCAGTTCCGGCGTCATGGCTGTGCTTCCAACTATGCAAGGAAAAGTGTGAGCGGTTTTCCGTCCGGAATTGCGTCAAAGAGATTTCAGAGCTTGCCGGCGAGATAGCGCGTCAGGGTTTCGCGCGCGCCGTGCGCCCACAGCGCCTTCAAGGCATGGGCGAAGGCCTCGGCGAAGACGGGTGAGCGGCCGACATCGCCATAGATGTCCTCCATCGCCAGCCAGGCCTTCGGGTCGTCCTTCGCCGCCTTCGCGGTCGCCTGCATGCGGTCCCAGCTCGGGTCGTTCGGCTCGATGACGGCGCCGCTGTCGGTGGTGCCGAAGCAGTAGCGGCACCAGAGCGCGGATTCCAGCGCGAGGCCGGCGACGCCCTTGCCCGCCTTCAGCCGGTCGGCGATCGTCGGGATGATGAATTTCGGCTGGCGGTTGGAACCGTCGAGGCAAAGCCGGCGGATGGTGTCGCCGATCTTGGGATTGGAGAAGCGGCGCTCGATGAGCTGGTAATACTCCTCCAGATCGGTGTTGGGCACCGGCGGCACGGTCGGGATGATCTCATCATGCTCGAGCTTCGACAGGAAGGCCCGCACCAGCGGCTCCTGCATGCCTTCATGAACGAAATGGATGTCCATCAGCCCGGCCGGATAGGCGATGGTGGCGTGGCCGCCATTGAGGATGCGGATCTTCATCAGTTCGTAGGGCGAGACATCCTTGACGAACTGCACGCCGACCCTTTCCAGCGCCGGGCGGCCGGCGGTGAAACGATCCTCCAGCACCCATTGCTTGAACGGCTCGCAGAACACCGGCCAATTGTCCTCGAGCCCGAAATCGTCGGCGAGGATCTTGCGCTCGCGGTCGCTGGTAGCCGGCGTGATGCGGTCGACCATGCCGTTCGGGAACGCGACCTTGTCCTCGACCCATTTGGCGAGATCCTCGTCGATCAGCCGTGCCAGGCCTATGACGCCGTCGGAGGTGACGTGGCCGTTGTGGGGGATGTTGTCGCAGGACATCACGGTGAACGGCACGATGCCATCGGCGCGCCGGCGCAGCAGGCCGGCAAGGATGATGCCGAAAACGGTTTTCGGCGTTGCACCCGGCTGCGCGTCGGCAACGATGTCGGGATGGGCCGGGTTGAACTTGCCGGAAGCCGGATCGATGAAATAACCGCCTTCAGTGATAGTCAGCGACACGATCTTGATCGCCGGATCGGCAAGCCGCTCGATGATCGCGGCCGCGTCCCCAGGCGTCAGGAAATCGATCATGGCGCCGGTGACGCGGGCGCTCATGTGACCCTGGTCCTGCTCGACGACGGTGGTCAGCCAGTCCTGTTCCTGCAGCTTGGAACGGCCGATCTTCTCGCCTTCGAACACGCCGGCGCCGATCAGCGCCCAGTCATGACCCTCGCCGGTGCCGAACAGGTCGTCGAGATAGACCGCCTGGTGCGAGCGATGGAAGTTGCCGACGCCGAAATGGACGATGCCGGCCTTGAGGGCGGAGCGGTCGTATTTCGGGCCGGCGACCTTGGCCGGCAGCTTGGCGAGGTTCGAGGAGGAGAGTTTCACGGTCATCTCATTTACCCTTTGGCCGATCTGCAGCCCGACTGATTACGCCTCCTGCGAGAGAGCGAGGATGAGGGGCAACACCCGGTGTTCCAGTATGCTGCCCCTCACCTGCCCCGCGGCGTCTTCTCCGGAGGAAAGAAGAGAAGCGCCTCCCCCTCACATTCCCGTCAACTCATCCCCATCAACTCATCCATTGCCCGCCATCGACATTGTAGGTCTGGGCGACAATGTATTCGGCCTCGTCGCTGGCGAGGAAAACCGCCATGCCGGCGAGGTCTTCCGGCTTGCCCATGCGGCCATACGGAACGCCTTCGCCGACCAGCCGCCTCTTTTCGCCTTTCGGCCGGTTCTCGTATTTGGCGAACAGCGCGTCGACCTGATCCCACATGTCGCTATCGACGACGCCCGGCGCGATGCCGTTGACGTTGATGCGATGCTTGATCAGGTCGAGCCCCGCCGACTGCGTCAGCGAGATGACGGCGGCCTTGGTGGCGCAATAGACCGCGACCAGCGGCTCACCGCGGCGGCCGGCCTGGCTCGCCATGTTGATGATCCTGCCGCCCCGGCCAGCGGCGATCATCGAGCGGGCGGCGGCCTGCAGCATGAACAGCGTGCCGGCGACATTGACCGCGAACAGCTTTTCGTAGCTCGCCTTGGTTATCTCGACGATCGGCGCGAGGTCGAAGATCGCCGCGTTGTTGACCAGCACGTCGAGCCCACCGGTCTTCGCCTCGACCGCTTTCACCGCCGCCTCGATCGAGGATTGGTCGGTGACGTCGAGTTGGACAGCGTAAGCTCGTGGACCGATCGTTTTCGCCGTCGCTTGCGCCGCTTTGAGGTCGATGTCGGCAATCGCCACCGTCGCACCTTCGCGCGCATAGGCTTCGGCGAAGGCCCTGCCGATGCCACGCGCCGATCCGGTGATCAGCGCCGATTTGCCTTTCAGCCTCACTGTCCCGTCCTCACTGGATCAGCGCCTTGCCGTCGGCGCCGAAGCGATGCAGCTTGGCCTTGTCCGGGGTCAGGTAGACGGTGTCGCCATGCCTCACCCCAACCTCGCCATCGGCGCGCACATTGACGGTGCCGATGCCGTCCGCCTGGACGTGCAGGAAGGTGTCGGAACCGAGATGCTCGGCAACGCCGACCGTCGCCTTCCAATCGCCTGACGTGGTCGAGATGTTGAGATGCTCTGGCCGGATGCCGATGGTCTTGGCGCCATACTTTTCCGCCGGCGCGCCTTCGATCATGTTCATCTTGGGCGAGCCGATGAAACCGGCGACGAAGAGATTCTTCGGCGTCTTGTAAAGCTCCATCGGCGAGCCGACCTGCTCGATGTTGCCGGCGTTGAGCACGACGATCTTGTCGGCCATGGTCATGGCTTCGACCTGGTCGTGGGTGACGTAGATCATGGTCGTCTTCAGCTGATGGTGCAGCTCGCTGATCTCGAGCCGCATGGTGCCGCGAAGCGCGGCGTCGAGGTTCGACAACGGCTCGTCGAACAGGAAGGCCGAGGGCTGGCGCACGATGGCGCGGCCGATGGCGACGCGCTGGCGCTGGCCGCCGGACAACTGGCCGGGGCGGCGCTCGAGATAGTTGGTGAGGTTGAGCACGCGGGCGGCGTCCTTGACCTTCTTGTCGATGGTCGCCTGGTCCTCGCCGGCCATCTTCAGCGGGAAGGCGATGTTCTTGGCGACCGTCATATGCGGGTAGAGCGCGTAGGACTGGAAGACCATGGCGAGCTTGCGCTTGGCCGGCGCCTCCTGAGTGACGTCGCGGCCATCGATGGTGATGGTGCCACCGCTGACGTCCTCAAGCCCGGCGATCAGCCTGAGCAGCGTGGACTTGCCGCAACCCGAGGGGCCGACGAACACGACGAACTCGCCGTCCTCGATATTGAGGTCGATATCCGGAATGATCGTCGTCGACCCGAAGGACTTGGAGACGTTCTTGAGCGTGATGTTTCCCATGGTTTCCTCCCGGGGGTAGTCTTCGTCGTCCGCCGCTTGGGCGTTGTTACTTCACGGCGCCAAAGGTGAGGCCGCGCACGAGCTGCTTCTGGCTGAACCAGCCCATGATCAGGATCGGCGCGATCGCCAGCGTCGAGGCCGCCGACAGCTTTGCCCAGAACAGGCCTTGCGGGCTGGAGAAGGAGCTGATGAAGGCCGTCAGCGGCGCGGCATTGGTGGTGGTGAGCCGGATGGTCCAGAACGCTTCATTCCAGGCCAGGATGATGTTCAAGAGCATCGTCGAGGCAATACCGGGAACCGCCATCGGCGTCAGCACATGGATGATCTCGTTCCACAGCGAGGCGCCGTCCATGCGCGCCGCCTCCAGGATCTCGCCCGGGATCTCGCGGAAGTAGGTGTAGAGCATCCAGACCACGATCGGCAGGTTGATCAGCATCAGCATGATGGTGAGGCCGATGCGGCTGTCGAGCAGGCCGGTGTCGCGGAAGATCAGGTAGATCGGGAACAGCACCGCGACGGCCGGCATCATCTTGGTGGAGAGCATCCACATCAGGATGTCCTTGGTGCGCTTGGTCGGCGAAAACGCCATCGACCATGCCGCCGGGACCGCGACCAGGAGAGCCAGGACGGTCGAGCCGACCGACAGGATCACCGAGTTCAGGAAGAACTTGAAATAACCGCTCTGCGCCTGCACCTCGGCGTAGCTTTCCATGGTGCCCGACGGGATCAGGGCAAAGCCCTGGATCGCCTCCTGCTCGGACTTGAACGAGGTGATGATCGTGTAAAGGATCGGAAAGAAGATCAGCAGGGCGACGATCCAGGCCGCGGCCGTGGCGATCGTCTTGTGCTGGGTGGTGACTGCGCGTGCCATCTTGTCCTCCCTTATTTGTCGAGGTTCTTGCCGACGGCGCGCATGGCGAAGAAGGCAACGATGTTGGCGAGAATGACGGCGATCACGCCACCGGCGGATGCCTGCCCGATTTTGAACTCCAGCAGCGCCTTCTGGTAGACGAGGAAAGGCAGGTTGGTGGAGGCGTAGCCCGGGCCGCCATTGGTGGTGACCAGGATCTCGGCATAGATCGAGAGCAGGAAGATCGTCTGGATCAGGATGACGACGGTGATGGCGCGCGACATGTGCGGCAGCGTCAGATAGATGAAGCGGCTGATGAAGCCGGCGCCGTCCATCTCGGCCGCCTCCTTCTGCTCGCCGTCGAGCGACTGCAGCGAGGTCAGCAGGATCAGCGTTGCGAAGGGCAGCCATTGCCAGGCGACGATGATGATGACCGCCGTCAGCGGGTGCTGCCCGAACCAGTCGATCGGCTGGGCCCCGAAGAAGCGCGCAATGTCGGCGAAGACGCCGTATTGCGGATGCATGATCATGTTCTTCCAGACCAGCGCCGCCACCGGCGGCATGACGAAGAACGGCGAAATGACCAGGATGCGCACGATGCCCTGGCCCCAGATCGGCTGGTCGAGCAGCAGCGCAAGAAGGATGCCGCCGATGATGGTGATCAGCAGGACCGCCACAACGATGGTCAGCGTGTTGAGAATGGCGGCGAAGAACGCCGGATTGTCGTAGAACAGCCTGTAGTTGGAGAAGCCGACAAAGCCGTCACGGATCGGGTTCAGCGGATTGTATTGCAGGAACGAGAACCACAGCGTGAAAGCCAGCGGCACGATCATCCAGACGAACAGCAGGATCACCGATGGCGCCATCATGAAACGCGCGAGCGAACGGGTTTGCTGAGTAGCCATGACGGTCACCCTCCCAAGGTCAGCCGGATTTTCAGAGTTGTGCCAGAATTTTCCCGATTTTGAAGGGTGGCCGCCCGAACTGGGTTTCGGACGGCCACCTGCCGGTCATGATGCGCGACCGGCCTTCGGCACCGGGAGGAGCCTTACTTGATGTAGCCGCCTTCGGTCATCGCCGCGGTGGCTGCGTCCTGGGCCTGCTTGAGCGCGTCGTCGACGCTCGACTGGCCGGCAAGGGCGGCCGAGAAGAGCTGGCCGACAGTGGTGCCGAGACCCTGGAATTCAGGAATGGCGACGAACTGCACGCCGACATAGGGCACCGGCTTGACGGTCGGATGCGTCGGGTCGGCGGCGTTGATGGAGTCCAGCGTCATCTTCGCGAAAGGCGCTGCCTTCTGGTACTCCGCATTGGCGTAGAGCGAGGAGCGCGTGCCCGGAGGAACGTTGGCCCAGCCTTCCTTCGAGGCGACCAGCTCGGCATAGTGCTTGCTGGTTGCCCAGGAGACGAACTTCTCGGCGGCATCGGCCTTCTGGGTGCCGGCGGGGATCGCCAGCGACCATGCCCACAGCCAGTTGCCGCGCTTGCCGAGGCCATTGTCGGGGGCCAGAGCATAGCCGACCTTGTCGGCGACCTGCGAGGCCTTCGGATCGGAGACGAAGGACGCCGCGACGGTGGCGTCGATCCACATGCCGCACTTGCCCTGCTGGAACAGCGCCAGGTTCTCGTTGAAGCCGTTGGACGAAGCGCCTTCCGGACCGTCGGCCTTCATCAGGTCGACATAGAACTGCAGCGTGTTCTTCCATTCGGGCTGGTCGAACTGCGGCTTCCAGTTCTCGTCGAACCAACGGGCGCCGAAGGAGTTCGACATGGCGGTGAGGAAGGCCATGTTCTCACCCCAGCCGGCCTTGCCGCGCAGGCACACGCCGTTCACGCCATTGGCGCGGTCGGTCATCTTGTCGGCGGCCTGCTTGATGAAGTCCCAGGTCGGCGCGTCGGGCATCTTCAAGCCCGCCTTCTCCATCAGGTCCTTGCGGTACATGACGAAGGAGCTTTCGCCGTAGAAGGGCGCGGCATAGAGCTTGCCGTCGACCGAAAGGCCGCCGGCGATGGCCGGGATGATATCCTTGACGTCGTAGTCGTCGCCGAGCTTGTCGAGCGGCAGAAGCCAGCTCTGCTTGGCCCAGATCGGAACCTCGTAGGTGCCGATGGTCATGACGTCGTATTGGCCGCCCTTGGTGGCGATGTCGGTGGTGACGCGCTCGCGCAGCACGTTTTCTTCAAGCGTGACCCAGTTCAACTGGATGTCGGGGTTGGCCTTGGTGAAGTCGTCCGTCAGCTTCTGCATGCGGACCATATCGCCATTGTTGACGGTGGCGATGGTGATGGATTCGGCATGCGCGGCGAAAGCGAGAGCGCTGGCCGACAACAGGCCCAGGGTGAGCGTGCGAAGTTTCATCAAATTCCTCCCATAAACCAAGATGAGCATTTGCCTTGGCTTTGGGCAATTACTCACTTGGAGTGAATTATGTCAAGGAGGAATCGATGCTGCAGCGCAGCAGAAATGACGCAACGTGACCCGTCCGGCGACGTGGCCGGCCTGCTGGAAGGGGGAACTTGGAGTGGCCGGCTTACGGGCAGGCGATCTCGGCCAGGATCCAATCGCGGAAGGCGCGTATCTTCGGCACGTTGCGGCGCGCCGTCGGATAGACCAGCCAATAGGCATGGCCGTCGTCGCCGACGAGATCGAAAGGTTGGACCAGGCGGCCGTCGGCGATCTCATTCTTGAACAAGGCCCTGGTCAGGATCGCCACGCCATGGCCGGCCATCGCCGCGTTCGCCTCATAGGCCTGCGCGCCCATGCTGGAGCCGGGCCGCTTAGCGAGGTCATGCCCGGCAACGCCGGCGGCCTCGAACCATTGCGACCACCAGATGTCGCCGGGATCGAGGATCGGCAGGCGCAGCAGGTCGGCCGGCTCGCTGACGCCGCCGATGCTCGCCGCGAGCCTGGGGCTCAGCATCGGCGTGAAATCGGCGTCGAGCAGCTTATGCGCCTCCAGGCCCGGCCACTTGCCGCCGCCGGAGCGGATGGCGAGATCGACGTCCTCGCGCGCGAAATCGGTCAGGCGGCTCGACGTGTCGCCCCCCACGGCAAGCGCGGGATGCTCGAGTTGGAACGAGCCCAGATGCTGCGCCAGCCAGTTCGAGGCGAAGGTCAGCACGGTGGTGACGCAGAGCAGGCCGTCGGCGCCGCCGCGCGCCGCGGCATAGGCCTGGCCCAGGATGGAAAAGGCCTCGCTGACGGCGGGCGCCAGGCGCTGGCCGGGCTCGGTCAACTCGATCTGCTTCGGCCTGCGCAGGAAAAGCGGCCCGCCGATGCGCTCCTCGAGCAGCTTGATCTGGTAGCTGGCAGCCGCCTGGGTCATGCCCAGTTCCTGCGCCGCCTTGGTGAAGGACAGGTGCCTTGCCACCGCCTCGAACACCCGGATCGCCTGCAGCGGCGGCAGCGGCGCAAGCTGCGGGGGCTTCAGATCGGGCATAAAACCTCCTTATGGGTCATGATCGAGGTTTAATTGGAAGGACGAACCAGCCAACCCGATATTTGGGGTCGACGATCAATCCAGTTCAAGCACTAGAGCGCTTCACCGTTTCACAGAAACGGTAAACCGCTCTAACTCTTTGATTTTACGCAATTCCGGACGGAAAACCGCTCACACTTTTCCTGGAATTGCTCCAACGAAGGCTGAAGATCATGACCACGATCCCGGAAAAGCTCGTTTCCACCCCGGCGCAAGGCTGGTTTTTCACGCTGGTGCGGGAATTTGCAAGGTTTTCGGGCCGCAGGCGCGGCTATATCGATGTTCGGGAGCTATCCGAGCATCTGCAGCGCGACATGGGTTTCCTCGACGGCAACGATCCGCGCGGGCCCTCGCAATAGGCGGCTGTTTTTATCGGCAGTCAGCCTGCGAGCAGCGCCGCGGCCGTCCGTTCATCGGTGATGAGGCCGTTGACCAGCCGGCGATTGACCGCCGCCAGAATGCCCGGCAGCTTGCGTTCGCCCATGGCCAAGGCGATGACCAGCGACTTCTCCCGCGACGGCAAGGCGGCCGATGAGACACGGTCGTTGGTGATGCCTTCGATCATGCGGCCTTCGCGGTCGAACACCCAGCCGACGATCTCGGCGATGCCGCCGGCCTTCTGCAGCGCCTTCAACTCGCTTTCGGAGATGAAGCCGTCCTCATAGAGCGGCGCCTTCGGACCGAGATCGCCGATACCGATAAAGGTGACGTCGGCCTCGGCGGCCAATGCCAGGGTCGGCTGGATCATCGGCTGGTTGAGCAGCATCTCGCGCTCTTCCGGCGAGGAGGCGATGACCGGCAGCGGCATCGGGAAGGACCGCGCCTTGACGCGGTCGGCCATGGTAAAGATGACGTTGTAGAAGGCGGCCGAGCCGTCGGGCGAGATGTTGCCGGTCAAGGACACGACCTTGTGCTGCGGACATTCCATCGGCGGCAGCTGCTCGATCGCCGCCTTCAGCGTGCGCCCGGTACCGATCGCCATGACGATGGGGGCTTCCGAGCGCAGCCGGCGCTCGATCTCTGCCGCTGCCGCCTCGGCGATGCCGATCGTCGTCGAGTTCGACGTCGGATCGCTCGGCACCACTTCGACAAGGTCGAGCGCGAAGCGTGACTTCAGCCGCGCGGCGAGGTCGAGGCAGTTGGCGATCGGATGATCGACGCGTACCTTGATCAGGCCCTCCGACATGGCGAGCGACACCAGCCGCTGCGCCGTCTGCCTGGAGATGCCTAATTTGGCGGCGATCTGGTCCTGCGTGTTGCCGGCAACATAATAAAGCCAGCCGGCGCGCGCGGCGTCGTCCAACCTGGTGCTGCCGGTTTCCTGTCGCGAATTCACGTCCTGCCTCCCCGCCCGCGAGAATGCTGAAACGGGCGCCATAGCTTACAGCGAATACGCCGACGCGCAATTGTCTATCGAAAGGGCAATTGCTTGGAGGCATCCATGCCACCCGAAAGTCGATGCATCGCTTGCCCAACCATTCGCCGGCGGGACGGTTTATCTCGACTGGGAAACGTACTAAAGCGCGTCGCGATCTTTCAGATTCGCTCCATGCGCTTTAGTTTTTGTTTTGCGCATGTCTTTGTCCCGAAACCGGTTACCACTTTCGGGAGACATGCTTTAAGGGGATCGGCGAAGGAGCCGCGCATGACGCCGAAAGCCGTTTTCTGGGATATGGACGGAACGCTGGTCGACAGCGAGCCGCTGCATGAGGCTGCCCTTGTGGCGGCGCTGCGCAGCGTCGGCGTCGCGCCGCCGCACGACCTGCATGAGCGCGTGCTGGGTATCGCCGCTTGGCCGGTCTACGAGATGCTGCGCGACGAGTTCGGCCTCGACCTGCCGTTCGACGACTGGATCGTGCGCAAATACGATCACTATCTGCCGATGGCCGAGACGCTGAAGCCGCGTCCCGGCGCGATCGAAGTGTTCAACGAATTGCGCGCGCTCGGCGTCGAGCAGGCGGTGGTGTCGAATTCCGACCGGCTGATCGTCGACGCCAATCTGCGCGCCGTCGGCCTCACCTATCCGGGCATGATGACGGTCAGCCGCAACGACGTGATCGACGGCAAGCCGCTTCCCGAACCCTTCCTGCGCGCCGCTTATCTCGCCGGCGTCGATCCGGCAGATGCGTTTGCCGTCGACGACAGCCTGACCGGCGCCATGGCCGGGCTGGCGGCCGGCATGAAGACGATCTTCTGGCCGGAAGCGCCGATGGAAGGTCCGCCCGGCGCCATCGTCATCAACAGCGCCGCGGAGTTGCGGGCGCAGTTGGGGCTCTAACCGCAGGCGTCGGCGCTGCCCCTCATCCGCCTGCCGGCACCTTCTACCCGTGAACGGGGAGAAGGAAGGAGCTTCAGTTCCGGTAGACCGGCTCTTCCTCGTCGAGGATCGCCTTCAGCTCGGCCAGATGGCGCTCGGCCTGGCCGGGGTAATCGTCCATTTCGCGCGCGGTCTTCTCGGCGATCTCGTCGGAGAGCGTGCGCAGCGGCCGGCCGGTCCACAGCGCCTTGATGTAGGTCTCGGCGGCGCGCTCGAAATAGAACATGCGGTTGAAGGCGTGGGCGACGGTGTCGCCGATGACCATGACGCCGTGATTGCCCATGACCATCACCTTGACCTTGGGGTCGGTGAGAAGCTGCGAGCAGCGCTCGCCCTCCTCCTCGAAAGCCAGCCCGCCATAGTTGGCGTCGACGACATGGCGGTTGAAGAACATGGCGGAGTTCTGGTCGACCGGCGGCAGCGTCGAATCGGCGAGCGAGGCGAGCACCGTGGCATGGATCGAATGGACATGCATGGCGCAGCGCGCATGCGGGACATTGCGGTGGATGGCGCTGTGCAGGCCCCAGGCGGTCGGATCGGGCGCATTGGGACCGGACAGCGTTTCGGGATCGTTGGCGTCGATCAAAAGCAGGTCGCTCGCCTTGATGCGCGAGAAATGCACCTGGTTCGGGTTCATCAGGAATTTGGTGCCGTCCTCGTTGACCGACAGCGAAAAGTGGTTGGCTACCGCCTCATGCATGTTGAGCCGGGCGGTCCAGCGGAAGGCGGCGGCGAGGTCGACCCGCTCCTCATAATAGGGCAGGTTGCTCAGCGGTTCCTTGTGCAGGCGGGCAAGGCTCATCGAAAATCCTCCTGTTTGGGTGAGAATGCCGTGCCCGACGGCTGCCAGCAACCGCAAACTGGTAGGTCAGCGGCTCAGGCAGCAGGCCGTTCCGACTGCAGCCCGCCATGCTCGACGATGAAGTCGATCACGTCCTGCAGACCCTTGCCGCGCGACAGGTCGGTGAAGCCGAAGGGCCGCTTGCCGCGCATGCGGCTGGCATCGGACTCCATGATTTCGAGGTTGACGTTCACATAGGGCGCTAGATCGCTCTTGTTGATGATCAGGAAGTCCGAGCGGGTGATGGCCGGGCCGCCCTTGCGAGGGATTTCCTCGCCCTGGCAGACCGAGATGACATAAAGCGTCAGATCGGCAAGGTCGGGCGAGAAGGTGGCGGCGAGATTGTCGCCGCCGGATTCGATGAAGATGATGTCGAGGTCGGGGAATTTTTTGTTCAGCTCGGCAATCGCCCGCAGGTTGATCGAAGCGTCCTCGCGGATGGCGGTGTGCGGGCAGCCGCCGGTCTCGACGCCGACGATGCGTTCTTCGGGCAATGCTTGCAGCCGCGCGAGCATCATCGCATCCTCCTTGGTGTAGATGTCGTTGGTGACGACGGCGATGGAGAAGTCGTCGCGCAGCGCCTTGCAGAGCTTTTCGGTGAGCGTCGTCTTGCCGGAGCCGACCGGGCCGCCGATGCCGATGCGAAGAGGGCCGTTTTTCGACGTCATGCCGGGAACTCCGAGATAGCGAGAACTGCAAAGCCCAACCCGATCAACAGGCAGAGCGGCGAATAGAGACGCTGGTCGAGCCGCGCGAAAGGCTGGTCGGGCGCGAGCCGGCGCCACCAGGGCGTGAAGCCGGCAATGCCGCGACCGAGGAAGACGAGGCCGATCATCAATGCGGTGGCCGCCAGGCCCTCTCTCGGAAAGGGCGTCGCAAAGACACCCGCGAGCGCCAGCGGCCAGAGCGTCGCGAGCGTGAGGCACGCGGCGACGGCAAAACTCGCGAAGGACGACGGCATCTCGTCGACGCCGCGGAAACCGACCACGGCGCGCGCGCAGGACGCCTGGTCCGTGCCCGGCCAGATGCCGCCTATGCCCCAATAGACATGCAGCGTGGTGATCAGGAGCAGGACGAAGGAGAGGGTGACGGCAAGCACGATCATGAGCGGAACAGCCTGGAGTATTGCGTCTCATGCTGCATCGCCGTGATGTCCGACATGAAGGCCGCGCCACCGAGATCGTCGAGCGTCGAGGCGGCGGCGCGCGATGCAGTCATCAGCGCCAGAGATTCGAAGCCGGCTAACAATTGGACGGCGTCGGCCTGGCCAACGACGCCGAGCCTGATCGCCGCCTGCACGAGATTGGAGAAGAAAGCCTGGAGGAAGGCGGACAGCGCCTGCGAAAGATCGATGCCGCCGCTCCCGGCAACAGCGCCGACTGCCACGCAATAGGGGCAATCGGCCGGCAAACGCTGCAGCACCGGAGACGGCCAGGCGGACGCCGCCTGGAGAAAGGCCGTGCCCTGCAGCATGGTTTCGAGATGACGCTCCCGCGAGCCGGCAATCGCCTCGGCCAGCGCGGCGACTTCCGCCAGATCACCACCGTCGCGCGCGCGGCGCCAGCTTTCGGCGAACAGCACGGCATCGTTCCAGCCCGAGCCGACCTCGACCAGCGTCTCCAGCCAGCCGGCCAGATCCTCGCGATTGGCGATCAATCCAGCGTGCACGGCGTACTCGAGGCCATGGCTGTAGGCGAAGCCGCCGACCGGAAAGGCCGGCGACAGCCAGGCCATCAGCCGCAGCAGAGCGACGCTGGAAAGCCGCTCAGTCATGATGATGATGGTGACCGTGGTCGTGGTGATCATGCGCGTGATCATGGCCATGGTCATGATCATGATGGTCGTGCGAATGGCCATCGTGGCCGGAATAGGCACCGCGCACCGGACTGAATGGCTGCGATACTTCGTTCACCGTGGCGCCGAGGCCTTCCAGCATCGCCTTGATGACATGGTCGCGCAGGATGAGGATGCGGTCCGCCTCGATAGCCGCCGCGAGATGGCGGTTGCCGATGTGCCATGCAAGCTCGGTGAGATGAAGGGTGTCGCGGGCGCGGATGTCGTAGACCTCCTCGGGCGCCGCGACGATCTCGAGCTGGCGGCCGTCCTCCAGCACCAGTCGGTCGCCATTGGCTAGTACGACCGGTTCGGGCAGGTCGACCAGCACCTTGTCGCCCGCCGCGGTCTCGATGGCGCGGCGGCGCAGATGACGCTCGTCATGGGGCAGCACAGCCTTATCGTAGGGCGTCGCCGAGCCAGCTTCGCCGGCTAGCAGCACCGAGACGGCGCGTGGGAATTTGGTGAAATCGGTGTTGATGTTGAGCTTCATTTCATGGCTCCGCCATTAGCTTGGGCGCGGGCACGAGCGGGTCGCGACAGCACACGGTCGAAATAAGCATTCATCGGGTCCGACTCGATCGGGAACCGGCCGGCGCGGGCCCAGCCGCCCATGTCGCCCAGCAAGACGTCGACGGCCGAAAAGCGGTCTCCCAAGGCAAAGGGCTTGTCGCCAAGCCGGCGGTCCAGCGCCTTTATTTCGGAGGCGAAATCATAGGCCGCGGCCGGCCCGACATCGACGCGAACATCCTTTGGCAACAGGAAGCGGTGGCGCAGCTTGTTCCACAGTGGCGCTTCCAATTCGCTCTGGGCGAAGTGCATCCAGGAGTCCATCTCGGCGCGGCCGGCGAGACCAGGGTTCGCGCCCATGCCCTTATCGGCGTGCTTGTCCGCCAGATAGACGCAGATTGCCGCCGAATCCGTAACTTCGATATCGCCGTCGATCAGGATCGGCACTTTGCCGGAGGGGTTGAGCGCATAGGCTTCCGGCGAGCGCAATTTGACCTCGACGAACGCGTAGGGCTGCTCGAGCTCCTCGAGCATCCAGAGCACCCGGCTGACGCGGGAGCCGCGCGATCCGACGGCCTTGTACATGGTTGAACCTTGCTTTTCCGAGACCCTAGACCATACGCAACGTCAGCCCAATGCCGCTCAGACGATGGTGTCGAAGAGCCGCAGGATGAAGGATATCTGGTAGATCAGCGCGGCCGCGACGAAGGCGATATGGAAGCGGCGATCGCGCACCAGGATCGCGATCAGGCAGAGCGCCACGAAGACCGGCGTGCGGAACAGATATTCGTTGCCGAAGCGGGCGAAATGCTCCGGCCCCTTGAGCAGGGTGTCGATGACGTCGAGCAGATAGGTCGCCGCCAGCAGCCCGAAGAACCAGGCGCGGCGCGAATAAAAGTAATCCTCGTAGCTGGTGTAGTCGAGCATCGAATCCGGAAACAGCAGCGCGCACATCAGGAACAGCGTGATGGCGTAGAAGATGATGAAAAGATATTTGCCGAAGGTCCAGTTCTCGATGGCGTAGAGGCCGAACTCCCACCACCAGAAATGCACCATCATCAACAGCACCGACGCGACCCAAGCGAGATGCACCACGTAGAGCCGGTACTGGCCGGGATGCTGGACAAGGCGGGCGACCCCCGACAGCAGCCGGGTGACGCCAAGGCCGATCACCATGCCCATGACGATGCGGATATGCGGGAAGATGTCGTGCGGAGAGGCGATTTCGGTGGCCATGGCCTACTGACAGGGCTCTCAATGCTGGGAGGCCAGCCAACGGGCCGACGCAAAGTGATGTTTCATTCGCGGATAAGTTTGTCCGATGACCAGGGAATGCCGGGGAAAAAATCATGATCGAGAATTTGGCTGATCGTGTACGGGCAATCGACGGGAAAATCCCGCTCTCTCAGACCGGTCTCGTCGGCCGCTTTCAACTTCGCTATTTTGAATTCCTGACCAAGTTGTTTTCCTGGATAGGTTTTCAGGCTAGGACTCTCATCGAGTAGATTTTCGATCCGAAATCGCTGTTCGTGGATCGTCGCCAACCAACCGGTTTTGCGTTTTTCAGGCTGAAATTCCCATTTGAGCAAATGCTGGAGCAAGGTGCCCAATCTGCTCGCAATTTCCCTCTTGTCGCTCCGCCCCAGGCTCTCGATCTCCTCGGCAAGATTCTCGCGATCGAGGTCAGAGAGACGACCTTCGCGCAATAGTGCGCCCTGCTCGGCGCACCACACAGCATAGTCGGTCTCGTAGGGTGTAGACTTATGCCGGCGCTGTATTTGGATCTTGTTCATAGTCGCATAATGCGCCGTTTTCGATCTCAAGCCAACCGTAGCTGCGCCGGCCCACGATTCAGTATCAGAACAGGAAATACCGCTGCGCCATCGGCAGCACGGTCGCCGGCTCGCAGGTCAACAACTCGCCGTCGGCCCGCACCTCATAGGTTTCGGGATCGACCTCGACATGCGGCGTGGCGTCGTTGAGCACCATGGAATGCTTGCCGATGCCGCCGCGTGTGTTCTCGACCGCGATCATCGCCTTGTCGACGCCCAGCCTGCCTTGCAGGCCGGCGTCGAGCGCCGCCTTCGAGACGAAGGTGACCGAGGAGTTGGTCAGGGCCTTGCCGTAGGCGCCGAACATCGGCCGGTAATGCATAGGCTGCGGTGTCGGGATCGAGGCGTTCGGGTCGCCCATCGGCGCCGCGGCGATCGAGCCGCCGACCAGCACCATCTCCGGCTTGACGCCGAAGAAGGCCGGGTTCCACAGCACCAGATCGGCGCGCTTGCCGACCGTGATCGAGCCGATCTCCTTCGACAGGCCATGCGCGATCGCCGGATTGATCGTGTATTTGGCGATGTAGCGGCGGACGCGGAAATTGTCGTTGTCGCCGGTCTCGCCGGGCAGCGCGCCGCGCTGGCGCTTCATCTTGTCGGCGGTCTGCCAGCAGCGGATCGCCACCTCGCCGACACGGCCCATGGCCTGGCTGTCGGACGAGATGATCGAGAAGGCGCCGAGGTCGTGCAGGATGTCCTCGGCGGCGATGGTCTCCTTGCGGATGCGGCTCTCGGCGAAGGCGATGTCCTCGGGGATCGACGGCGACAGATGGTGGCAGACCATCAGCATGTCGAGATGCTCGGCCAGCGTGTTGACCGTGTAGGGCCTCGTCGGATTGGTCGAGGACGGGATGACGTTGGGCAGGCCGCAGACCTTGATGATGTCGGGCGCATGGCCGCCGCCGGCGCCCTCGGTGTGGAAGGCGTGGATGGTGCGGCCCTTGATGGCGGCAACAGTGTTCTCGACGAAACCGGACTCGTTCAGCGTGTCGGTGTGGATCATCACCTGCACGTCATAGTCGTCGGCCACCGACAGGCAGCAGTCTATTGCCGCGGGCGTCGTGCCCCAGTCCTCGTGCAACTTCAGCGAACAGGCGCCGGCCAGCACCATCTCTTCCAGCGCCGCCGGCTTCGACGCATTGCCCTTGCCGGACAGGCCGATATTCATCGGGAAAGCGTCGAAGGACTGGATCATGCGCGCCATGTGCCAGGGGCCTGGTGTGCAGGTGGTGGCCAGCGTGCCATGCGCGGGACCCGTGCCGCCGCCAAGCATCGTCGTGATGCCGCTCATCAGCGCTTCCTCGATCTGCTGCGGGCAGATGAAATGAATATGCGCGTCGAAGCCGCCGGCCGTCAGGATCTTGCCTTCGCCGGCGATGATCTCGGTGCCGGGGCCGATGATGATGGTGACGCCGGCTTGCGTGTCCGGATTGCCGGCCTTGCCGATCGCCGCGATGCGACCGTCCTTCAGGCCGATATCGGCCTTGACGATGCCTAGGAGCGCATCGACGACAAGCGCGTTGGTGATGACGGTATCGACCGCGCCGCCCGCCCGTGTGACCTGGCTCTGGCCCATGCCGTCGCGGATCACCTTGCCGCCGCCGAATTTCACTTCCTCGCCATAAACAGTGAGGTCCTTCTCGACCTCGATGAAGAGCTCGGTGTCAGCAAGCCGCACCTTGTCGCCGACCGTCGGGCCATACATCTGCGCATAGGACGCGCGGGTTATCCTGGCCATCAGCGATTGCTCCCGGAATTCAGGTTGCCAAAAACAAGGTTGCCAAAAGTAAGCTTGTCTGAGCCAGGGCTGCACATTGTCGCCATCCAATGGTCACGCAATGACCCGTTCGGCGACACCTTGCGCGCCCATTTGGCGGTTGAGGTGCGCGAGTCAGCCCAAAATGACCGTTTGCCAAACCGTTGGCCAAATTGATGATGGAAGGAATATCCATGCGCAAAACGATAGTCATCGCCGCCGCCACCTTGATGATGGCGGGCACTGCCGGCGCCCAGCAGCAGCCGACGCCGCAGCCCAGCCCGGCGCCGACCGCGCCCGCTCAGGCCACGCCGAAGGGCCAGCCCACGGTGCCGGCGATCCAGAGCGTCAACATCGTCGACATCACCGAACTGCCCAAGGACACGCAGACGCAGGTCAACCAGATCGTGGCGCAGCGCGGCGACGCCGGGCTGCAGACCTTGCGCAAGTCGATCGACGCGACGCCCAAGGTGAAATCCGCGCTCGAAGCCAAGGGCGTCAGCTCGGCGCAGGTGATCGCCGCCAGCATGCAGCCCAACGGCGCGCTGACGCTGATCACCAAGAAGGCCAGCTGATTGCGCGCCCTGGCGGGCCGCCTTGCGGGGCCCCCACC
>NZ_JAIUIM010000040.1:0-44995 GCF_020165615.1 Mesorhizobium sp. BH1-1-5 | reverse complement strand
CGTGAACCGCTTCGACGCAAAACTGAAGCGGACAAATGATGTGCTACCAAACCGGACAACTTGATTAGCTACCGACACACCTCAAGCCATGCGACGCGGTGTCTCTGCAGGGTAGGGTGGCTGAGATTGAGGTCAGGCCGGCCTCACCTCAATATCAGTCACCCTAGGGCAGGGTGAACCACACCGGCAGCATCCCCGACTGCTGCAAGCCGTCGATCAGCTCGAAGGCCGGCAGCGCCACCAGGAACACCAGCCCGTCGAGCAACGTGTTCAGCAAGAGGCGCGGCTTGAAGCTGCCGGTATCGCCTTCCTGGTAGAGCGAAAGGTTCGGGAAGAAGCGCGGCACCTTGGCGAGATAGGCCTGGTAAGGCGCGCCGAGCACCTCCTTCAAATACCGCTCCTCGCGCAGGATGACGATGTGGAAGGCGCCGGCGCAGAGCAGTGAAAACAGGATGATGCCGCTGAAGGAGCCGATCTGCGCGCCGACGCCGGCCGCCGCCACCGTCGAGAACACATAGAGCGGGTTGCGGGTGATCGAATAGGGGCCGCCGGTGACCACTTCGGCCGATTTGCGACCGCCTATATAGAGCGTCGACCACAGCCGCCCGACAATGCCGAGGAAGATCAGGAGCACACCGAACATCTCGATCGACTCATGCATGGGCGTGTCCGGCGGAAAGGAAGACTGGCCGAACAGCAGCGCGCAGAACAGCACCACGATCAGCACCGCCAGCACGATCCGGCGCATGTGCTGGTAGCCGCCCAAGCCTTCATTCTGGTTGTCGGCCTGGACCTTCACTTCATCGACCATGACCCATCCGATCGTCGATTTGCTCGCGATCGAGGAACTCGATCATCGATTTGTTCGCGACCGGCAAAAGCCGATCGCCGATTTGCTCGCGATCGCGAAGTGATCGTCGAGGTAACCGGCGATCGGATTGAAAACAGGCGCCCCGCCGATCGTCGGGACGCCGTGCCCGGCAATTCGGGCGGATTTTAGAGCGGGACGGAAAGAGCCCGGCTGCTCTCGAAACCGTGATGGACGCGACGCTTTGGCGGCCGCGCCATCCTTGGTCAGCGCGGCGCCAGCACCATCATCATCTGGCGGCCTTCGAGCTTCGGCTCCGCCTCGACCTTGGCGATCGTCGCAACTTCCTCGCGCACCTTGTTCAGAAGCTGCATGCCGAGTTCCATATGCGCCATCTCGCGGCCGCGGAAGCGCAGCGTCAGCTTGACCTTGTCGCCTTCCTCGAAGAAGCGCCGCACGGCCTTCATCTTGGTCTCGTAGTCGTGGCTGTCGATGTTCGGGCGCATCTTGATCTCCTTGATCTCGATGACCTTCTGGTTCTTGCGCGCTTCGGCCGCCTTCTTCTGGTTGGCGTATTTCAGCTTGCCGAGATCGAGGATCTTGACGACGGGCGGCACGGCATTGGGCGATATCTCGACCAGATCGAGCCCTGCCTCTTCGGCGAGCAGCAATGCGTCGTTGATGGAAACATCGCCTCGGTTCTGGCCTTCGGCGTCGATAAGCTGGACCCGGGGAACCCGGATGTCTCGGTTGGAGCGCGGCCCGTCCTTGGTGGGTGCCGCTGCTTTGAAAGGTCTGCGAATGGTCGTGGTCTCCTCGGCCGTTTCGTTCAGGGTTTCTGTAGAGTCAAAATAGGTGGACGCGCCTATGTGGTGAGCGCGGGGCGTGAGTCAATAGCATAGCCGCGTCGCAAAATCACCTGCCGCCTGGCAATTGTCTGCACCAAGCAAAGAAACGCCGCGAGCACTTTTCGTTGAACCCCGGCCTGTGCCAAAAGACCGGCCGAAAGGACAAGCTCATGGCCGCCAGCGCTCCGGTTTTCATCGATGTGGACGGATCGAGCATCGCCGTCAGGCAGGCGCCCGGCGCGGCGCCCGGCGTGGTCTGGCTTGGCGGCTACAAGTCCGACATGCTGGGCACGAAGGCCGCGACGCTTGCCGCCTGGGCCGCTCGCGAGGGCCACGCCTATCTGCGCCACGACTATTCCGGCCATGGCGAGTCGGGCGGCGAATTCGCCAACGGCACGATCTCCAGATGGCTGGCCGAGAGCCTCGCCGTCTTTCGCCGGTTCGGCCAGGGCAAGCAGATACTGGTCGGCTCCTCGATGGGAGCGTGGATCGCGCTGCGCATGGCGCAGGAACTGCGCAAGGCGGGCGAGGATCGCGTCGCCGGCCTGGTGCTGCTCGCCCCGGCGCCGGACTTTACCGTGGAATTGATCGAGCCGGTGCTGACCGACGCGCAGCGGCAGGATCTCAAGCAAAAAGGCTTCTTCGCCGAGCCGTCCGACTATTCGGACGAGCCTTATATCTACACGCGCGCGCTGATCGAGGACGGCCGCGCCAACCGGGTGATGACCGGGCCGATCGACACCCACTGCCCGGTGCATATCCTGCAGGGCCTTGCCGATCCGGATGTGCCGTCCGGCCATGCCTTGAAGCTTGCATCCATGCTGCCGGCCGACGATGTGACGCTGTCGCTGATCCCGGACGGCGACCATCGCCTGTCCCGTCCCGAGGATCTCGACCTGCTCGAGCGGGCCGTCGGCGACATGGTCAAGCGGGCGGCCGGATAATGCGCATCTCCATCCCGATATCCGCCTTCGTCGCCGCGATCGTCGGCTTCGGCGGCACGCTGGCCCTCGTCATCGCCGCCGCCAACGCCGTCGGCGCCACCCAGATCGAGACCGCGAGCGGCGTCACGGCGATCTGCCTGGCCATGGTCGTCGAATGCCTGTGGCTCTCCTGGCGCACGAAGATGCCGGTCATCACCGCCTGGTCGACGCCTGGCCTGGCGCTGATCGCGGCTTCCAGCGGCTTCACGATGCCGCAGGCCGTCGGCGCCTTCATGGTCACCGGCGTCCTTTTGGTCGCCACCGGCCTGTTCGGGCCGCTGACCCGGCTGATCGCGAAGATCCCGGCCTCGGTCGCGTCCGGCATGCTGGCCGGCATCCTGGTCAGCTTCGCCGTCAATGCGGTGAAGGCCATTCCCGCCGACCCCTGGCTGATCCTGCCCTTGATCGCCACCTTCTTCGTCATCCGCCTGTTCAATCCGGCTTTATCGGTGCTGGTGGTGCTGATCGGCGGCGGCCTCGCCGCGTTCCTCACCGGCCGCGTCGGCAGCCTGCCGGCGCCGGAATTGTCGACATTGACGTTCATTGCGCCGCAATTCACCGCCTCGGCGACCATTGGCCTTGCCCTGCCCCTCTATCTGGTCACCATGGCCTCGCAGAACCTTTCCGGCCTCGCGGTGCTGCGCGCCGCGGGCTATCATCCGGAGCCAGGTCCACTGATCGGCGTCACCGGTCTGTTTTCGCTGCTCTCGGCGCCGTTCGGCGCCGCCACCACCAATCTTGCGGCGATCTCGGCTGCAATCTGCACCGGCCCCGATGTCCATCCCGACCCGGCCGAGCGCTGGAAGACCGGGCCGTTCTACTCGCTCGCCTATCTCATCTTCGCGATCTTCGGCGCCTCCCTCGTGGCGATCTTCGCGGTCCTGCCGCAAAGCCTGATCGTGCTGGTCGCGGGGCTCGCCTTGACGGCGCCCCTGGCCAACGCGCTGTCGATCGCGCTGAAGGACGAGGCCGAACGCATGCCGGCCACCGCCACCTTCGCCGTCACGGCTTCGGGGCTCACGCTCTTCGGCGTCGGCGCGGCATTTTGGGGGCTGGTTGCCGGAATGGCAGTGCTTTTCTTGGAAAAACTCAAAAAGCGATAATCATTTCAGATGCTTCGCCGGTTTTGGCCGAACTTGCCTTGAATCGCCTATTTCGCCTTCCCATTTCGATTCCACGCAGCCGGTTTGGCTGTTTCCAACGGAAGGATTTGGAGAAAATGAACACAAGTGCATTGATCCGTCCGGCCTGGACGCCGGCCACCATCGCGCTGATGGTCATCGGCTTCATGGTGTTCTGGCCGCTCGGCTTCGCCATGCTCGCCTACATCATCTGGGGCGACCGGCTCGATGGCTTCAAGCGCGACGTCAACCGCGCCACGGACGGCATCTTCGCCTGCTGCCGTCGCGGCTCCGACAAGGCGGCCCGCTGGGGCCACGGCTCGGCCCGCACCGGCAACGTCGCCTTCGACGACTGGCGCGAGAAGGAGCTCGAGCGCCTCGCCGAGGAGCGTCGCAAGCTCGACGAGATGCTGACCGAGTTCGACGATTACGCTCGCGAGCTGCGCCGCGCCAAGGACCAGGACGAGTTCGACCGCTTCATGGCGAACCGCAACAAGTCGACCGCGCCGACCACCACCGGCTCGACCGACAAGCCCGCTCCCAAGCGCGGCAAGGGCACGAACCTGCTCGACGACTAAGATCCGGCGACCGGTCTTAGGATGATAAAACGGCGTCGCGCGAGCGGCGCCGTTTCTTTTTTGTTCTCTTTGTAGCTTCCCTCCACTGGCCGTTTTTTTCGAATCGCGTATCGTCCAGCCATGACCCTCGGCTTCTTTCGCAATCTGACCAAGCCAAAGCCCACGCCAGTGGTGGAGCGCGAACATTGCGTCGCCGGCCGCACGCTGCCGCTGAAAATCGTCGAAAGCGCCAGGGCCCGGCGGCTCACGCTGCGCATCGATTCCGGCGGCCAGGGCCTGCGCGTCACCGTGCCGCCCGGCCTGCGCCGCGGCGAGGTGGAGAAATTCCTCGACCGCCACCAGGACTGGCTGGAGCAGCGCCTGGCCAAGGTGCCGACGAGGCCGCAGGTGCGTCCCGGCATCAGGATCCCGATCCGCGGCGTGCCGCACCGCATCGTGCATGAGCCCTCCAAGCGCGGCACCGTCGCCGTCTCGCGCGACGAGCGCGGCCCGCTTCTGATCGTCCATGGCGAGCGCATCCATCTGCCGCGCCGCATCGCCGACCACCTCAAGCGCGAGGCCAAGAAGGAGATCGAGAAGCTGGTGGTCAAGCACACCGAGGCGATCGGCAAGCGCGCCAAGGCCATAAGGTACAAGGATACCTCCAGCCGCTGGGGGTCATGCACCTCGGAGGGCAATCTCTCCTTCTCCTGGCGCATCATGATGGCGCCGCCGGCGGTGATAAACTACCTGGTGGCGCATGAGGTGGCGCATCTCAAGGAGATGAACCACGGCCCGAAGTTTTGGAAACTGTGCGAGAAGCTCTGTCCCGACACCGACCGCTGCAAGGACTGGCTGAAGCGCAACGGCGGCGCGCTGCAGGCTATTGTGTTCGAGTAGAGGCGATAGGTTGTGCGGGGCCACCAGCCCGCAAACGGTGGAGATTGGCCGAACGCTCTCGCGGCTTCGGCATTCTAGGCCGAAGCAAGGAGCGAAGCGACGCGGCGCAGACCCTAGAATCCATGCCGTGACGTGCGAGCGCCGCAGCGATGCAAAAGACGCTATATCATTAAACGAAAAGGGAATATCTTCCCTCGCCGCGTCCTTCGACCAATGTAACGGCATGGATCCTAGGGTCTGCGCGCCGCTTCGCGTCGCTCCGCCCTAGGATGACGAAGTTACGGCTGGCGCCCTAGGAACCTTCTCCTCAATCGTCATTCGCCGCGTTCAACTCCTCCGGCCGTAGCCCTTCCTCGGTATGCGGCCACGGCAGAAAGTTCCCGTCAAACGCATCGCTGCCAAAATACTCCAGCGCCCGATGCGCCTCGGCGCCGTTGAAGGCGGCCTTGTCCATCAGATGCGTGATCACCTCGCGCGCCTGCGCGATCTTCTGCCTGAGTTCGGCAACGGTCCGGTCGGCCATGCTTGTCGTGCTCCCGCCTGTGGTTCCTATATGAAGGTAGTGTTTTCCGCAGAGCCGGCAACAGCATGCTTTTTCTCGACTCTTTTCCCGTTTCGTGCCAATCCCGCGCCATGACGCTCGACATCAAGATCTGCGGATTGAAGACCGACGCCGCGATGGCCGCTGCCCTTGCCGGCGGCGCCAGCCATGTCGGATTTATTTTCTTCGCCAAGAGCCCGCGCTATGTCGAGCCCGCCGAGGCCGGGCGCCTGCGCGAAGCGGCGCGCGGCAAGGCCAAGGCGGTCGCCGTCACCGTCGATGCCGATGATGCGTTTCTGGACGAGATCGTCGCCAGGATGCAGCCGGACATGCTGCAGCTGCATGGTTCGGAGACGCCCGAGCGCGTGGCGGAGCTCAAGGCCCGTTACGGCCTCCCGGTCATGAAGGTGTTTTCCGTCAGCGAGGCTGCCGATATCGAGCGCATAAAGCCGTTCGTCGGCATCGCCGATCGTTTCATGTTCGACGCCAAGCCGCCGAAGGGATCGCAGCTTCCAGGCGGCAACGGCGTCGCCTTCGACTGGCGCATCCTTGCCGGCCTTGACGCCGGCGTCGATTACATGCTTTCCGGTGGCCTCAACGCCGCCAATATCGGTGATGCCCTGAGACTGGCCAATCCGCCCGGAATAGACGTTTCGTCGGCCGTGGAAAGCGCTCCGGGCGTCAAGGATCCGGCGCTGATCGAGCAGTTTTTCCGGGCCGTCAGGGCCGCGCGCGATGACCGCGCCGCCTGAGCAGGTTCAAACCCGAGCATGTCCCGGAAAAGTGGGAACCGGTTTTCCGACAAGGACATGCTCAGAAGCAAAGAGTCAGGAGATCGGCGATGAACAAGCCGGCAATGCCCAATTCCTTCCGCACCGGGCCCGACGAACAGGGCATGTTCGGCATTTTCGGCGGCCGCTTTGTCGCCGAGACGCTGATGCCGCTGATCCTCGATCTGGAAGACGAGTGGAACAAGGCCAAGAACGATCCCGAGTTCAAGGCCGAGCTGCAGAACCTGTCGACCCATTATGCCGGGCGGCCCTCAAAACTCTATTTCGCCGAGGGCCTGACGAAGCATCTTCGTGAGGTTTCCTCGGCGAAGGGCCTCGGGGGCGGCGCCAAGGTCTATTTCAAGCGCGAGGACCTCAACCACACCGGCTCGCACAAGATCAACAACTGCCTCGGCCAGATCCTGCTCGCCAAGCGCATGGGCAAGAAGCGCATCATCGCCGAGACCGGCGCCGGCCAGCATGGCGTGGCCTCTGCCACGGTCGCGGCGCGCTTCGGCTATCCCTGCGTTGTCTACATGGGCGCCACCGACGTTGCGCGCCAGAGCCCGAACGTGTTCCGCATGAAGCTGCTCGGCGCCGAGGTGCGGCCGGTCACCGCCGGCCACGGCACGCTGAAGGACGCCATGAACGAGGCGCTGCGTGACTGGGTCACCAATGTCGAGGATACCTATTACCTGATCGGCACCGCCGCCGGCCCGCATCCCTATCCGGAGCTGGTGCGCGACTTCCAATCGGTGATCGGCACGGAAGCCCGCGCCCAGATTTTGGAGCAGGAAGGCCGGCTGCCTGATGTCATCATCGCCGCCGTCGGCGGCGGCTCCAACGCCATCGGCCTCTTCCATCCCTTCCTCGACGACAAGGATGTGCGCATCATCGGCATCGAAGCCGGCGGGCGCGGCCTCGACGGCATCGAGCATTGCGCCTCGATGAGCGCCGGCAGGCCCGGCGTGCTGCACGGCAACCGCACCTATCTGCTGCAGAACTCGGACGGCCAGATCCTCGACGGTCATTCGATCTCGGCCGGCCTGGATTATCCCGGCGTCGGTCCCGAGCATTCCTGGCTGCGCGATTCCGGCCGCGTCCAATATGAGCCGATCCTCGACGACGAGGCGCTGGAAGCCTTCCAGCTCACCACCCGGGTCGAGGGCATCATCCCGGCGCTGGAATCGGCGCATGCCATCGCCCATGCGATGAAGATCGTGCCGAAGATGGACAAGGACCAGATCGTCATCGTCAATCTGTCCGGCCGCGGCGACAAGGACGTGCATACGGTGGCCAACATGCTGGGCATGGAGATCTGACAATGACCACCCGCATCGACCGCCGCATGGCGAAGCTCAAATCCGAGGGCCGCCCGGCTCTCGTCACCTACATCATGGGTGGCGACCCCGATTACGACACCGCCTTGGCGATCATGAAGGGGCTGCCGCTCGCGGGCTCGGACATCATCGAGCTCGGCATGCCGTTCTCCGATCCGATGGCCGACGGTCCGGCGATCCAGGCGGCGGGTCTGAGGGCGCTGAAAGGTGGCCAGACGCTGGCCAGGACGCTGAAGATGGCAGCGGAATTCCGCGCCGGCGATAATGACACGCCGATCGTGCTGATGGGCTACTACAATCCGATCTACATCTACGGCGTCGACCGCTTCCTGGTAGATGCCAAGGCGAGCGGCATCGACGGCCTGATCGTCGTCGACCTGCCGCCGGAGATGGATGAGGAGCTTTGCATTCCGGCGCTGAAGGCCGGCGTCAACTTCATCCGCCTGGCGACGCCGACCACCGACGACAAGCGCCTCCCCAAGGTTTTGGAAAACACCTCCGGCTTCGTCTACTACGTCTCGATGACCGGCATCACCGGCTCGGCGCTCGCCGACACCGCCAAGGTCTCGGCGGCGGTCACGCGCATCAAGGGCCACACCGCGCTGCCGGTTTGCGTCGGCTTCGGCGTCAAGACCGCCGAGCAGGCGCGTGTCATCGGCGCCTCGGCCGACGGCGTTGTCGTGGGCACGGCGATCGTCAACGCGATCGCCAACGTGCTGGGACCCAAGGGCGAGAAAACAGCCGATCCGGCGGAAGCCGTGGCCACCCTGGTCAGCGGTCTTGCCCAGGGCGTCCGCTCGGCCCGCCTCGCCGCCGCCGAATAGCCGCACTATTTGTTTCCTCAGCAGTTCGGGCCGGAAATCCGCCACAGATTTTTCCTGAATTGCTCGAAGTCTCTTCCAGGACAGGAGCCGAAGCCATGAACTGGATCACCAATTACGTCCGCCCGAAGATCAATTCGATGCTCGGCCGGCGCGCCGACATGCCGGAAAACCTCTGGATCAAGGATCCCGAGACCGGCGAGATGATCTTCCACAAGGATCTCGAATCCAACCAGTTCGTCATCCCGGCTTCCGGCCACCACATGAAGATCTCGGCCAAGGAGCGGCTGAAATACTTCTTCGACGACGGCAAATACGAGGTGCTGGAAAACCCCAAGGTCGTCCTGGACCCGCTAAAATTCCGCGACGAGAAGCGCTACACCGACCGCCTGAAAGAGGCGAAGGCCAAGACCAGCCTCGAGGATGCGATCCTCAACGGCGCCGGCACCATCGACGGACTGCCGGTCATCGTCACCGTGCAGGACTTCGCCTTCATGGGCGGCTCGCTCGGCATGGCCGCCGGCGAGGCCATCGTGCATGCCTTTGAGGTCGCGCTGCAGCGCAAGCGGCCGCTGATCCTGTTCGCCGCCTCCGGCGGCGCCCGCATGCAGGAAGGCATCCTGTCGCTGATGCAGTTGCCGCGCACCACGGTCGGCGTCGACCGGCTGAAGGAAGCCGGCCTGCCCTATATCGTCGTGCTCACCAACCCGACCACCGGCGGCGTCACCGCCTCCTACGCCATGCTGGGCGATGTCCAGATCGCCGAACCCGGCGCCCTGATCGGCTTTGCCGGCCCGCGCGTCATCGAGCAGACCATCCGCGAAAAACTGCCCGATGGTTTTCAGCGGGCCGAATATCTGATGGAGCACGGCATGGTCGACATGGTCGTGTCGCGGCTGGAGATGCGCCAGACCATCGCGCGGCTGTTGAAGATGCTGCTCAAGATGCCGGAGGCCGAGAAGCCGCTGGAGCCGGAGATACTGCCGCCGGCGGTGGTCAACGCCGAGGCGCGGCCGCAAGCCTGAGGCGAGATCGGCCCTGACGCGATATAGGCCTGCGCGACATCCTTCGCCGCGAACCGCGATTTGCGTCGCCTGTTGCGTGCTGTAGCCTCTGATTTGCGCATGACCGTTCCGAGACCGATTCCCGGTCTCTGGGTTAGGCGCTAAAGCAATTCCAGGAAAAGTGTGAAACGGTTTTCCGTCCGGAATTGCGTAAACAAAAAAAGAGAGAGCGGTTCAGAATTTCCATGAAACGATGAACTGCTCTAGGATTCCGCTATGACAACGCTTTCCGCCGAACGCGAAATCGAACACCTGATGACGCTGCATCCGAAAGGCTTCGACCTTTCGCTGGACCGCGTCACGCGGCTTCTCGAACGCCTCGGCAATCCGCAGGACCGGTTGCCGCCAGTCATCCACATTGCCGGTACCAATGGCAAGGGCTCCTGCGCCGCCTTCTCGCGCGCGCTGCTGGAGGCGGCCGGCCACCTCGTCCATGTCCACACCTCGCCGCACTTGGTGAACTGGCACGAACGCTACCGGCTGGCGGCCGAAGGCGGCGGCAGGCTGGTGGAGGACGATGTTTTCGCCGAGGCCATCGCGCGTGTCGCGGAAGTCAATGGCGGCCAGAAGATCACCGTCTTCGAGATACTCACCGCCGTCACCTTCATCCTGTTTTCGGAGCACCCGGCGGAAGCGGCGATCATCGAGGTCGGCCTCGGCGGCCGCTTCGACGCCACCAACGTCATCAAGCGACCGGCCGTTTCGGTGATCATGCCGATCTCGATGGATCACGAAGCCTATCTCGGCGACCGCGTCGAGCTCATCGCCGCCGAAAAGGCCGGCATCATGAAGCGCGGCTGCCCGGTGGTGATCGGCGCCCAGGAAAGCGACACCGCGCTTCAGGTGCTGATCGAGACAGCCGAGCGGCTGGACTGCCCGACCGTGGTCTATGGCCAGGATTTCCTCGCTTTCGAGGAGAACGGCCGCATGGTCTATCAGGACGAGGACGGGCTGATGGACCTACCGTCGCCGCGCCTGCCCGGGCGCCATCAATACGCCAACGCCGCGGCGGCGATCGCCGCAGTCAAGGCTGCCGGCTTCGAGATCGGCCACCGCGCCGCCGAGCGGGCGATGACCAATGTCGCCTGGCCGGCACGAATGCAGAAGCTGACGCAGGGCAAGCTGGTCGACCTAGCGCCGAAGGGCGCCGAGATCTGGCTGGACGGCGGCCACAATCCCGGCGCCGGCATCGTCATCGCCGAGGCGCTCGCCGAGCAGGAGGAGAAGAATCCAAGGCCGCTGGTGCTGATCTCCGGCATGATCAACACCAAGGACCAGACCGGCTATTTCAGCGCCTTCAAGGGTTTGGCCCGCCATGTCTACACCGTGCCGGTGACCAACAGCGAAGCCGGCGTGCCGAATGACGAGCTGGCATTGCGTGCCGAAGAGGCCGGCCTGTCGGCCGAGCCGGTCAGCTCCGTCGCCAGCGCGCTGATGCTGTTGCGCGACTCCTGGGACGGCCCGGCGCCGCGCATCCTGATCGGCGGCTCGCTCTATTTCGCCGGCGCTGTGCTGGCCGAGAACGGCACGCCGCCGACCTGAGGGGACTCAGCGGCTCGCCGAGGCCATGCTCGACACAAGTTCCTCGGCGTCGGCATCGGCATGGCGGATGGCCAGCTGGAATGCCGTGTCGGCGTCGCCGCCGACGATCGCGGCGACCAGGGGTTCGTGCAGGGTCGGTATGTCGTGGAGATTGTTGTAGAACCGATCCGTCAGCCGCAGGAACATCCGCGTCTGGCCTTCGAGCCTTTCGTAGATCTCCATCAGCCGCCGGTGTCCGGAAATACCGATGACCGTCCGGTGGAATTCGAAATCCAGCTCCATCAGCTTCCTGCGGTTGCCGTTCGAGGCGGCGGTCTTCATGGCCGCCACGATGTCGGTCAGCTGCTTGCGGCCGGCCTCGTCTATGCGTTTCGCGGCCAACCGCGCGCCGAGCGCCTCCAGCGAGTCCCGCAGCATCGAGATTTCGTAGACGTCGGGCTTTTCCACGGTGATGACGAAATTGCCGCGGCGCGGCCGATAGACGATCAGCCCTTGCGCCTGCAGATATTTGAGGGCGCCACGGATCGTGCCCTGGCTGACGTTGAAACGGCCCGCAAGGTCGAGCTCGATGAGCCGGGTGCCGGGCTCGATCTCGCCATCGACGATGGCTGCCCTCAGCGCCTTGCCGATCTCGCTTTCCAGGGATGGGTGATTGTCGCCCGAGATTCTCATGGTCTGGAGTTTTCCTGTCCTGTGCTTCCGAGCCGCTTCAAATCGTTCCTCTTGTCCAATACGGACCTGCGATGGCCACCCCGCCTGCTACGGCGATGGCCACAGACTGCCGCTGCGCGCTTCCTGGGCCGGCGGCTTCCTCTCGGGCAAGGGATTCAACCCCACGGCGAATTCTCTAGCAGATCGAATGGCGCAGGTCATGACTCTTATCATTTATCGATAATCGATATTGACAGCTTTACCGACTTTCGCGATTGTCGCCCGACGTCAGACGGGCCGGGGTAATGTCACCAATCTTTTCGAGAGACTATGCGGCGGAGCTACCGAAGGTGGCTCACGGCAGCGGCGTCTATGTCTACGACACCGACGGCAAGGCCTATCTCGACGGCATGGGCAGCGCCGGCGTCGTCGGCATCGGCCATGGCCGGACCGAGATCTATCGCGCCCTGGCCGACGCCGGCAACAAGGTGACATTCGCCTACACGGCCACCTTCACCCACCCGTGGCAGGAACAGCTCGCCAGTTCGATCCTGTCGGTGGCGCCGAAGGGAATGGCGTCGGTCTATTTCGTGTCCGGCGGCTCGGAAGCCAACGAGACCGCGCTGAAGCTGGCGCGGCAATACCATCTGGAGCGCGGCGATACGCAGCGCCACAAGATCATTTCGCGCTGGCAGAGCTACCATGGCGTCACCATCGCCACCCTCTCGCTGTCCGGACGCACGAGCTGGCGCACGCCCTATTCGCCCTATCTGCTGCCGGTGGTGCATATTTCGCCGCCTTACGAATATCGCTGCGCATATTGCCGCGACAATGGCGGCTGCACGCTGGATTGCGCCGACGAGCTGGAGCGCGCCATCAACCTTGAAGGCCCTGAGACGGTCGCGGCGTTCTTTGCCGAAACCATCGTCGGCACCACGGCTTCGGGCCTCGTGCCGCATAAGGATTACTACAAAAGGGTGCGCGAGGTCTGCGACCGCTACGGCATCCTGTTCGTAGCCGACGAAGTGCTCGCCGGCTATGGCCGCACTGGCGTTCCCTTCGCCATTGCCGACTGGGATGTCACCCCCGACATGATCACCTGCGGCAAGGCGATCGGCAGCGGCTACGCGCCGCTGGGCGCGGTGCTGGTCAACGACCGCATCACCGACTTCTTCCGCGACAACCGCAAGCGCTTCGTCCACGGCTTCACCTATAGCGGCCATCCGGCGTCCTGCTTCATCGGCCAGCAGGTCTTCGACATCATGTCGAGGGAAGGCCTGTTCGAACGGCCGGGCCAGATCGGACAATATCTTGCAAGCCGCCTGAGGCAGCTTCAGCAGCGCCATGCCTGTATCGGCGACGTGCGCGGCAGGGGGCTCTATGCCGGGGTGGAATTCGTCGCCGACCGCGCCACGCGCCAGCCTTTCCCGGTGGAAAAGGCGTTCACCTCGCGCTTGGTGGCCGGCATGCGCGAGCGCGGCGTGATCGTTGGCGGCGGCGTGCCGGGCGCCAATTTCGGCCAGGGCGGCGATCATATCCAGATCACGCCGCCATATATCGTCACGGAGGAAGAGATCGAAGTCATCGTCGACACGCTCGACGAGGTCATCACCGAGATCGTTTGAAGGTCACCAGCCGGAATGCCGTGGGAGGCAGGCCGAACTCGAAACCAACCACAAAGAAGAAGGGGAATTGCAATGCTCAAATCCATACTGGCGGCCGCCTGCATCGCGGCGCTGACCACCGTTTCCGCCCAGGCGGGCGTCACCATCAGGATCGGCGGCGCCGGTTCGCCCGACAGCCCCGACACCAAGGCCATGGAGGTGTTCAAGCAGAAGATGGAGGCGGAGCTGGGCAGCGACGTCTCGATCCAGCTTTTCCCGAGCTCGCAGCTCGGCACCGTCGACGAAATGGTCGAGCAAGTGAAAGGCGGCGTGCTGGAATGCATGTATGAAAGCGTCGGCGACCTCGGCTCCTTCCACCCGGCGGCCAATGTCGAGGGCGTGGCCTATCTCTATCGCGACGAGGATCATTTCTTCCGCATCTGGCGCGGTCCGGTCGGCAAGGAGATCCTCGACGCCATCGCCAAGGATGCGGGCTTCCGCGTGCTTGGACCGGCCTTCCACGGCTTCCGCCAGTTCCTGCTGACCAAGCCGGCCGAAAGCCTGGCTGATCTGCAGGGCCGCAAGATCCGCGCGCCCGGCATTCCGGCCTACATTGCTTCCATCCAGGCGCTTGGGGCCAACCCCGCGACGGTGCCTTTCGAGGAAGTCTACACCGCTATCCAGCAAGGTGTCGTCGATGGCGTCGAGCAGCCCCTGGTGGCGATCAAGGACCAGCGCTTCTACGAAGTGGCCAAGCATCTGCTGATGACCAATCACATGGCGGAAACGATGGGCTTCATGTGCGGCGAACCGTGGTACCAGGGCCTCGACAAGCGGGTGCAGGACGCTTTCGCCAAGAGCGCCGACGCCAGCGCCGACTGGTATCGGGAATACACCGATTCCTCGCAGGCCAAGGTGCTGGAAGAGCTCGTCGCCCAGGGTGTCGTCGTCCATAAGCCCAACCTCGACGAATTCATCGCCAAGGCCGCGGCGGACTCGAAATACGACGCCGCCTTGCAGCCCTACATCGACAAGATCCGGGCGGTTAAGTAGCAACTGGCGCGCCCGCCCTTGCCTGGGCGGGCGGTTCCAGTCGGAGATGCTCCATGGCAAACCTGCTCGCATCCGTGGGTAACGGGTTGCGCCGCGTGCTCGGCTTCCTCGTCGGCGCGGCGCTGCTCGCGATCGTGCTTCTCGTCTGCATCCAGGTGTTCAGCCGCTATTTCATCGGCGCGCCGACGCCGGAGCTGGCCGAGATCTCGCGCATCCTGTTCATCTGGATGACGTTCCTTGGCGCGGCGCTGCTGGTGAGCCAGCGCCAGCTCATCGTGATTGACCTTTTGCATGACCGGCTGAGCAGCGGCATCTTTACCCGGCTGAAGGTTCTCGTGGACATCGCGACCGCGGTGTTTCTCGTTTCCCTAGCCGTCTACGCACGCCATCTGATGATCGTGGTCGGGCAGAAGATCGCGCCGGCGACGGGCATCAGCTTCGACTGGTTCTACGGCGCGTTGCTGGCCTTTTCGGTCCTCGGCCTGTTCTTCATCCTGGAGCGGCTGTTCGGCGCAAGCCGCGCCGGACAGCAAACGGTTCCGGCTGCCGAAAAGCCCGTCGCGCATGAAGGTGCCCGGTCATGATGATGCTGCTGGTGCTGTCGGTCGTGTTCCTGGTGCTCGCCTTGCTGGCGGTTCCCGTCGCCATCGCGCTCGGGCTTTCGGCCCTGCTGGTGATCGCCATCTGGGGCATGCCGGGCTTCATCCTCGCGCAGAAGATGGTCAACGGCATCGATTCCTTCCCGCTGCTTGCCGTGCCCTTCTTCATCCTGGCCGCCTCGGTGATGAACAGCGGCGGCATCACCACGCGCGTCGTCGACCTGTTCTCCTCCGCGCTCGGCCGCATTCGCGGCAGCTCGGGCGTCGTCAATATCGGCACCAACGTCTTTCTGGCCGGCATATCCGGTTCGGCTGTCGCCGACGCCTCGGCAAGCGGCGCGTTGCTGATCCCCGAAATGCGCAAGGACGGCTATTCCGGCGCCTTCGCGGCGGCGCTGACGGCCGGGGCCGCGGTGATCGGCCCGATCATCCCGCCCAGCATCCCGCTGGTGATCTATGGCGTCATCGCCCAGGTCTCCATCACCAAGCTTTTCGTCGGCGCCTACGTCCCCGGCATCCTCATTGCTTTGGCGCTGATCGCCTATGTGACCTCCTATGCCCGCAGGCACCAGCTTCGGGCGCGCGGACGGCCGTCATGGGGCACGATCGGCAAGCAGTTCAAGGGCAGCGCCTGGGCGCTGTCGATGCCGCTGCTCCTGGTCGTCGGCGCCAAGGGCGGTCTTTTCACGGTGACCGAGCTCGGCGCGGTGCTGGTGCTCTATGCCATCTTCATCGGCTGGGTCATCCATCGCGAGTTCAGCTGGCGGCAGTTTCCGAACCTGCTGACCGATGCGGGGCTGCAGACCGCCAACATCATGCTTGTCGTCGCGGTCTCGTCATTCATCGCCTACCTCGTCGTCGTCCACGGCATTCCGGCGGACATACAAAGCCTGCTCCACAATGCCGACCTGTCGCCGTGGGAGTTCCTGCTGCTGGTCAACGTGGTCTTCCTGGTGGCCGGGATGTTTCTGGATTCGACGCCGGCGACCATCATCCTCGTGCCGATCTTCCTGCCCGCGGCCAAGAGCTTTGGCGTCGATCCGACGCATTTCGGCCTGGTGATCGTGCTGAACCTGATGGTCGGCCTGATCCACCCGCCTCTGGGTCTCAACCTTCTCATCACCCAGTCGATCGCCAAGGTGCCGATGCGCGAGGTGATCTGGGCCAGCCTGCCGATCGTCGCGATCATCCTGGCCGTGCTGCTGATCATTACCTTCGTGCCGCAGACCGTGCTCTGGCTGCCGGGCGTGATGGGCCTGTAGCGCTTCGTTGTGGCTTACGCGGCCAGATGCATGGTGGCAGGCAATGCCAGCGACAGGCCGGACAGGAAAAGCAGCACAAAGACGATTTTTCGCATCGCCCGCGGCGACAGCGATGGCGGCCAGCGGCGCGCCGCGTAAGTCATCGCCATCACCGCCGGCACGGCCAGGATGAGCGCGACAGGCGACATGGTCGGCAGGTTGCCGCTTGCAACGACCATCGCAATCCGCACCACCTGCGCGGCGCCGAAGGCGGCGACCAGCGTTTCGCGAATGCGTTCATGCGGGAAGGGCTGCCGGAAGAGATGATAGACAAGCGGCGGGCCGCCGGTCGCGAACAGTCCGCTCATCAGGCCCGAGACGACGCCGAAGCCGACAAAGCTTGCGTCCGACGACCGTTTTGCCAAACCGGCAGGCCTGATAGCCAGTTGCAGGCTGGACAGCATGATGACCAGGCCAAGCCCGATTTTCAGCAGGTCGGCCCGTGCGTCCGCCAGCCATTCCAACAGGGCATAACCCACGAACAACGAAGGCAGGCTTGCGATCAGGATCAGCCGCAGCTCGCGACGCGCAACCTCGCGCCAGCCGCCCTGGATCAGCATTTGCGTGGCGTTGACCAGGGTGAGCATACCCACCATCGCGGCGGCGTCGGGCAGCGGCAACAGGCCGACAAGCGCGATCGCGCCCATCATCACCAGGCCGAAGGCGAAACCGGTCAGCGTCTGGACATAGGCGCCGACCGCCGCAAAGCCGGCAAACGCCACGAGAGGTGCTACACCCATGGCGTCCCGTACGACGCCGGGATGAGACGGCGCAAGCCGGCGATCACGGCTGGTCCTACTTCAGCTCGATCTCGATGAAGGCATATTCGCCGTCATTGGCGTTGATGACGTCGTGCTCGACGCCCTCGCGGCGGAAATAGGGCGCGCCTTTCTTCATCTCGGCGAAGGATTCGCCGTCACTGGTCACCAGCTTCACCTTGCCGTCCATCAGCGGCACCACGACATAATCGTGGCCGTGACGGTGCCAGCCGGTGTTGGCGCCCGGCGCGAAACGGTACTCGGTGACGATGACGCGCTCATTGTCGACGTGAACTGTTGCCTTGGCTGTCCCGGTCATGGCGCTCTCCTTTTTCTGAAGCAGAGAGTATGACGTGCCTACGTGCGAGGGCCAGAGCGCGTCGAGCCATGACGCCAAAGAAAAAGCCCGGCGCGACGGCCGGGCTTTTTCTTCGACTATTTGGATTGGCTCAGGCGAGGCTGCCGTTGATCCAGTGCGACAGCGCGGTCTTCGGCGCCGCGCCCACCTTCATGTCGGCGACTTCGCCGCCCTTGAAGATCATCAAGGTCGGGATCGAGCGCACGCCGAACTGCGCGGCAAGCTCGGGATTCTCGTCGATGTTGAGCTTGGCGATCTTGACCTTGCCGCCGAGCTCGGTGGCGATCTCTTCCAAGGACGGGCCGATCATCTTGCAAGGGCCGCACCATTCGGCCCAGAAATCCACCACGACCGGCTCCTTGGCGTTGAGCACATCGGCCTGGAAATTGCCCTTGTCGACCTTGACGGTGGCCATGCTGAAATCCTTTCGAAAACTCGGGTTGCACCAAATGTGGTGGTTGTGGCGGCGATGTTCAAGCAGTTCTTGTGTCACGCTCCCGTGAGTCGGGCAAGGGCGTCGTCCATGACTGGGGCGGGCAGCTCGATCAGCCGCGGCGCCTCGGTGAACAGCAGCGCGGCCGTCACCTCGCGGCCCGGATAGAGCGGCTTAAGCAGCGCGCGGTAGAGCGCAAGCTGCAGCACATAGGCAGGCGGAACCTCCGCCAGGCTTTTGGGGGGCGGCCGATTGGTCTTGTAGTCGACGATCGAAACCTTCTCCGGCGTGACCGCCAGCCGGTCGATCTTGCCGGAAATCGAGCGCAGCTTGCCCTTCACCTCGAGGCTGCCCATCACCGCGACTTCCGCGCGCGAGGACGGCGAGAACAACGGGCCGAAGCGGTTGTCGGACAGGATCGACAGCACAGCCTCAAGCGCCTTGTCGCGCTCGCTATCAGGCCAGTCCGCGCCGGCGCGCGCCAGGTAACGCTCGGCCGCGCCCCGCCTCTCCGCCTCCGCGATGCCGGGCAACATCTGCAGCAATTTGTGCAGGGCAAGGCCGCGCACGACCGCAAAGCCGGGTTCGGCTGCGGCGTCGAGCACCGGCGAGCGCGTGTCGGGGGCGGCGTCCTTTGCCTCGTCGATCAGAGCCGAGGCGCCGGAAGGCGAAAGCGGCCGCGGCAGCTCCTCATAAGGCGGCAGCGGCCGGAACAGGTTTTCGGGCAGCGGCGCGGTGTGCTCGAAAGGTTCTGCCTCGTTGGCGCCAGTCAGCGCCACAGGCGGCAATTTGGTGATGTGGAAGCGATGCACGGCTACATCGGCCGTGGCAGGATGGGGCCGCTCGGCACTCTCGGGCGCGCCAAGCAATGCCCGGCTGACGATCGAATGCCAGGTGCCGGGGCTGGGCTGACGCTTGCCGTGATAGCCGCAGACGATCAGCCGGTCCTCGGCGCGCGTCATGCCGACATAGAGCAGCCGCCGGTATTCGTCATCCGCCAGTTCGCGCGCCCGGACCGAGGCCGCCTTCGAGACGCCATTGGCGACATCGCTCGCCGAGCGCCACAAATAGCCCTTGCCCCTCCATTGCTCGCCGGAGCCCTCGAACGGCATCAGCCGCGGCAGATGCTGGTCGCTGAACGGCGCCGAGCCGCCATCGACCAGGAAGACGACCGGCGCCTCCAGGCCCTTGGCGGCATGCACGGTCATGACGCGGACCTCGTCGCGCGTCTGGTCCATCTCGCGCTTGATCTCGGGGCCGGCATTTTCCAGCGTCGACAGGAAGGATTCCAGCCCCGGCAGTCCGGTCCGTTCCTCGGCCAGGCAAAAGCTCAGGAATTCGTCGAGGATGTCGCCGGCTTCCGGCCCGAGCCGCGCCGTCATCTTGCGGCGCAGATCGTCGCGCGCCAGCGCCGCGGCGTAGAATTCGAACACCGGCTTGAACGCAACCTCGGTTGCCCAGCCATCCAGCCGGATAACCACGGCGGCGAGGGCCACATCCTCGGCCGCATGTTGCCGCAGCGAGCCAATCAGCGACTGGCCTTTCGGCCTCGAGCCGGCGAGCGCCAGCAACGTCTCCTCCGCGACCTCGAAGATCGGACTGCGCAGCACCGCGGCCAGCGAAAGATCGTCTTCCGGCTGGATCAGGAAATGTCCAAGCGCGATCAGGTCCTGGACGGCGATATGGCCGGGCAGGCTCAGCCGATCGGCCCCGGCGACCGGGATTTGCCGGTTCTTCAGGCTGCGCGACAGCGCATGGACGAAGCGGTCGCGCTTGCGCACCAGCACGAGGATGTCGCCGGCGGTCAGTTTCCTGCCCTTGCCCTCGATGACCTCGCCGTGCTTGAGCCAGGTCTGGATGGTCGCCGCCACATGCTCGGCGACGCGCACGGCGGGTGCGCTGGCATGGTTGACCGGCAAGGTCCAGTCATCCGGCTCCTCGACCATTTCGGCGCCGACCGAAGGCCACACCTCGACATAGCCTGGCGCGTCATTGCGGATCGCCTGGTGTCTCAGCGGATCGGGGTCGTGGCTGATGCCGCGCCGCACACCCGGTTCGGCGAAGACCCGGTCGACCGCGGCCAGCACGTCGTCGCTCGAACGGAACGACCAGGTGAGCTTGAGATTGGCGAAGGCGGCTTCCGCGTCGCGCACGCGGCCGGCAAACAACAGCCGGCTTTCGGCGAACGAATCCGGCGCCGCGCCCTGGAAGGAGTAGATCGACTGCTTTTCGTCGCCCACGGCAAAGATCGTGCGCGTGACCGCCTCGCGCTGGCCGAGCCCGGCAAAGAACTCTTCCGTCAGCTTCTTCACCACCTCCCACTGGTCCGGGCTGGTGTCCTGCGCCTCGTCGAGCAGGATATGGTCGATGCCCTGGTCGAGCTTGAACTGCACCCACGGCCCGGCATCGGGCCGCGACAAGAGGCTAACGGTGCGGGTGATCAGGTCGTTGAAGTCGAGGAAGCCCCGCCCGCGCTTCAGCTGCTCGTAGCGCTCGATCAGCCAGCCTGCGACGGTTAGCGCCGCCGCTGTCCCTTCCAGCATGCGGAACAGCGCCAGCCGGTCGGTCACGTCGAGGATTGCCCTGGCCGCCACCAGATAGCGTTCGGGCAGGTCCGGTAGCCGGTCGACCAGCGCCTTCCTGAAGATCTTGGGCGGCTCATAGGGGTCGCCGTCGGCCTTGAGGAAAGCCTTTGCCAGCAGCCGCAGCCGTCGGATCGGGTCGGCCTCGGCAAAGGCGCTTTGCGCATAAGGCAGGACATTGTTCAGCACCTGCTTCGCGTCGGCGGCCTCCGCGGCGTAGGCGAATTCTGCGAACTGGCCGGTCGCAAAGCCAGGCAGCGGCCAGAGCGAAGCGGCGATGTCCTCGGCCGTCTGTCCGGCTCGGAAGCCGAATTCGGCGAACAGCGGCCGGAAATCCTGGCTTTTGCCGAGCTTGGCGATGAAATCGCGCAGTTCGTCGCGCTTGCCGACGGTTTCGCCGAGCAACGTGTCGAGCCCGAACTCGCCGCCGCGTTCCAGCACGGTGGCAAAGGCTTCCGCCAAGCCTTCGACGCCGGCGCCCGCCCCCGAGATCATGTCGCGGCGGGCGTCGCCGAACAGCGAGGCCTCCATCTGCGGATCGAGCATCTCGAAATGCGCCGGGATGTTGGCTTCGAGCGGGAACTGGTGCAGCACGGATTCGCAGAAGGCGTGGATGGTCTGGATCTTCAACCCGCCCGGCGTCTCGAGCGCCTCGGCAAACAGCCGGCGCGCCCGCCGCATCATGTCGCGATCGGCGCCGCGGCCGTCCAGCGCCGCGATCCTGACCGCCAGCTCCGCATCGGGCAGCGCCGTCCATTCCGACAGGGTCGAGAACACGCGGTTCGACATGTTGGCGGCGGCTGCCCGCGTGTAGGTGAGGCACAGGATCTTCGACGGATCGGTGCCGTTGAGCAGCAAACGGATGACGCGCTGCGCCAGGACATGGGTCTTGCCCGAGCCGGCATTGGCCGACACCCAGGCGGAATAGGCCGGATCCGAGGCGCGCGCCTGGCTGGCGGCGGTATCGGAGGGGATCGGATATTTCATCCTTCCGCCTCGTCTTCGCTGGCGCCGCCCGCCGACCATTCCAGCACGCGCGCCAGGTGGTCGTAGTCGCCGTCGGCCTCGCCCTCGCGAAAGGGAAGGGCGCGCGACAGGTAGCCGGCGGTCGGGTCGGCATAATGGAAGAGCAGCCGCTCCAGCCGCGCCCAGGCTTCCTCCGAGAGGTCGTTGGCGGTGCGGGGCTTGCGGTTGTATTCGAGGATCGATTCCTCGAACACCTCGCCATTCGGCTTCAGCCGCACGAAGGCAAGCTGCGAGGGCTCGCGAATGCCGAGTTCCTTGAAGGCGCCGCGCCTGAGCAAGGCACCTTCCAGCGCAAGCTGCGGCGACAGCAGCGTGTGCGCCTGCGCTTTCGAGGGCGAGGAGCCGGTCTTGTAGTCGAGTATGTCGGCCATGCCGCCGGCCAGCAGGTCGACGCGGTCGGCATAGCCGGAGAGCGTCACGCCGGTGCGGCCGACCACGGTCTTGTCGGCGCGCTCCTCGGCATAGCGCCTGGCAACGGCATCGGCGCGGCCATGCTCCCATTCGATGATGTTTTCGGCGAGCTTTTCGAAGCGCGGCCACCAGATGGCCTCGATATCCGGCGGAAGCTTTGCCTCGGCAAAGCAGACACGGCCGGCTTCGATGAGATTTGCCAGCGCGTTTGGCGCCCTTGGATCCTCCACCCGCCGCGAAAACAGGTGCAGGATCTCGTGGAACAGCGTGCCGCGCTCGGCCGCACCTGGATCGCGGATCAATGGCTCCAGTGGCGAGAGCCCGAGGATGCGCCGCGCGTAGACCGCGTAGGGGTCACGGCGCAAAGTCTCGATCTCGGTGACCGAGAAATGCTGCGGCCGCATGCTGAGCGGCGGCTTGGGCTGCGGGCGTGGGGCAAAATCCTTCTTCTCGCCGGCATCGAGCGCGCGCGCCCAGGCAAGCAGCGCGTCGCCGCGCCCGCGCAGTGCCGCCGCCGGCTCCTTGCCGATGAAGGTCAGCATGCGCTGCAGCCAGCGCGACGGAACCGCCGGTGCATCGCCGGAGCGGGCCGAACGCGTCAGCACCACTTCGCCGGCGCCCATCGCCATCTGGAAATCATGCGCGGCAAGGCCGATGCGCCGTTCCGGCGGTTCGAGGTCGATGCCGGTCTTCATCAGCCGCGACATGAAGCGGTCGCTCTCGGGCTTGCGCGGCCAGACCCCTTCATTGAGCCCGCCGATGACCAGCGTGTCGACATCTTGCAGCCGGGCTTCCAGCGCGCCCCAGATGGCGATGTTGCGGTCGGTGCCTTGCGCCGGCTTCACCGTCTCCGGCGCAATCAACGCCTCCATCACGTCGGGCCATTCCGAAGCGGCGAAGGTGAAGGACGAGGACGCCGCCACCAGCCCGCGCAGCAGCTCGGCCAGCTTTTCGCCGGCGTCGCCGGCATAGAGGTCGGCCAGATTGCCATCGGCTGCGCGGCCCAGCTCCTCCAGCGCGACAACGCTGGCGCGCGTCAGCGTCGCGATGTCGGCGTCTTTCTCGTCGCGCATCGTGGTGAGCGGCAAGAGCGCGTCTGTAAGGCGGCTAAGCATAGCTCGCGCCTGCTCGATGCCGCGGACCGACAGGCGTGAAAACCAGAAAGGCTGCCTCGTGTCGCCGCTCAGCTCCGCAAGCCGTGTCTCGAAAAGCGCGCCGAGCGATGCGACGTCGGGCCGGCCCGTGCCGCCGCGCAGCGCCACCAGTTCGACCAGTTCGGCGGCCTTGCGCACGCTCTGGCGCTCAAGGCCGAGCCCGAGCATCGGATGCTTGAGCAGGGCGAGCAGGCCGACCGGATCGCCGGGCCGGAATGCCGCGCTCAGCGCGAGCCTGAGCAGGCTGGCGGCCGGCGTGTTGATGAGCGGCGCGCCGCCGGAATCGTCGGCGACGACGCCGAAGCGCAGAAGCTCGGCCGACACGCGCCGCGCCAGCGCCCGGTCGCCGGTGACGAGCGCCGCGCGCTTGCCAGGGATCTCCACGGCGCGCTTCAACGCGATGGCGATTGCCGCCGCCTCGTCGCGCTCGTTCGCCGCCTCCACCAGCGTCACGCCGGCAAGCGCCTGTTCGATGTCATATGCCGTGAAACGCGGCCGCGTCTCGGTCCAGTATTCGGTGGTTTCGGCCGGCCGCAGCGCCTCGCCGACAAGGGCCGCGCGCAATGAAAGCGGCGGCGGCGCGGCGACGATATCCTCGACATCGTGGCGCAAAATGCCAATGCCGCCGATCAGCTTGGCGAGGCCGTATTGTGGATGGCCGAGTGTTGCCGGACGCGCGCCGGGCGCCGTGATCGCCGCGAATGATGCGTCGTCCAGCTCGCGATCGAGCCCGGGCAGGACGACGGCGCCGTTGGGCAGACCGGCGATCATTGCAAGCAGTTCCGCCGTGGCGGGGATGGAGCCGGTCGAACCGGCGGCGATCACCGGCCCGGCGGGCGGATTGCGCTTCAGCCGCCCCGCTTCCAGCCGGATCAGCGTGCTGCGATGCGCGGCCGGATTGGAGCGGTTGCGCTCCTTGAGCAATTCCGGCCAGTTGCCGGTGACGATGCCGAGGAAATCGAGCGTCACCTGCCACCATCCGGCGAGGTTACCGGGGACCAGCGTCGCCAGCTTCGCCCAATCCGTGCCCTCGGTCTCGATCTCGTCCATCAGCCGCGCGAGGTCGCGCGCTAGCCAGATGGCGTCGGCGGCCGAGGTCGGCACGACGAACTCCTCGTTGAACCGCTCCCTGACATGCGCCGGCAGGCTTTCCTTCCACGCGCGCACCAGCGGCGCCAGCAAGAGCAGCCGTTCCTGCGCGGCTATCGGCGGCGCAAGCTCGATGGCAGGTGCTGCCTCCGCGTCGAAGGCCGCCTCGTCCTCGTCGAACTCGCCGAGCGGCCGCACCGTCGGCAGGATCGCCGATCGTTGACCGAGCATGTCGACGAAAGCCCCGCGCAGCGCCCGCGCCGCGCGGCGTGTCGGCACATAGATGGTGGCGTCGGCAAGCGCCAGCGGGTCGCCGTCGAAGCGGAAGCCGGGGATCAGCCGGCCGTCGAGCAAAGCCTCCGCCAGCGTCGGCAGGAACGGCGCTCCGGGTGGGATGGAAAAGACGCGGCGCGAGCCGCTCATATCGCTTTCGCGAGGGCGCCGGCGACCGCCGCTTCGGCCGCCGGAATGGCGTCAGGCGTGCCGACGGTGATCCAGCGTCCGTTCATCTTCATGCCGAACAGGCGTCCGGCGGCGATCGCCCGGTCGAAATAGAGATTGAGCGAATGCGAGCCGGTGGGAGCATCCTTGAAGATACGCGGATGGATGATCGCGGCGCCGGCATAGATGAGCCCCGTCGGATCACCCTTCGAGCGCGTAAGTGCGCCGTCCGGCGCCACCAGGAAATCGGTGCCGACGCAATGCCCGGTCGCCGAGTCGAGATCGGTAAGCATCAGCAGAATATCCATCCTGGCGGCGTCCCATGCAAGGGCAAGGCGCTCGATGCTGGGCTGACCGCTGTCGATCCAGAAGGTATCGGCGTTGATGATGTAGAAGGGCTCGTTGCCAAGCAGGGGCAGCGCCTTGACGATGCCGCCCGCCGATTCCAGCAGCGCCTCGCGTTCGTCGGAGATGACGATCTGCGGCGCCCTGCGGCCGGCGACATGGGCGACGATCTGCTCGGGCAGGTAGTGCACGTTGACGATCGCCCTGGCGATGCCGGCGGCTTCCAGGCTGTCCAGTCCCCAGTCGAGCAAGGTCTTGCCGGCGATCTTCACCAGCGGCTTGGGCATCGTATCGGTGATCGGCCGCATGCGCATGCCGAGCCCGGCCGCCAGCACCATCGCGGTCGTCGGCGTCGTGGTTGGGGGCTTCATGGGACCCGTTCCTCGAGCAGGCCGTGGGCCATGTAGAAATCTTTCAAATCGGCCAATGCCGGATGCGCCAGCGCCCGCCTCAGATAGTCGCGGATGCGCGGCAGGTGTTTCAGATAGTAAGGCTTGCCGTCGCGCTTTTCGAGCCGCACGAAGATGCCGAGGATCTTCGAGTTGCGCTGCGCGGCCATGATCGCGTAGGCTTCGGCGAAACCGGCCTCGTCGAAGGTGCCGGCGGCGCGCCGCGCCGCGACATAGGCTGCCACCGTCCGCCGCTCGATCTCGGGCGAGACGGTGACGCGCGCATCCATAGCCAGCGAGGCGACGTCATAGGCGGCAGGCCCGATCAGCGCGTCCTGGACGTCGACGATGCCGAGCCGGTCGAGACCGGACCGCTCCGCGCGCCAGATGATGTTGGGCGAATGGAAGTCGCGCAGCATCAGCGTGTATTCGCGCCCCGCGAGGCGGTCGAGAAGGGCGTTCCATACCTGGTGATAGCCTGCCCGCAACGCGTCGTTTGCCGGTTCGCCGGTGATCCACGGCACATACCAGTCGACCAGAAGATCGGCCTCGATCAGCATGGCGTCGCGATCGAAAGGCGGCACCTCGTGGACCACGCCGGGCGCCGCTTCCATATGGTCGGGCCAAGTCTTGCCATGTATCATGGCTAGCAGCTCGGCCGCCGCTTCATAGCGCTCGGCGATCGGCTGGCCGTCGCCGTTCAAAAAACCTTCAGAGCCGAGATGCTCGATCAGCAGAAAGCCCTGGTCGAGGTCCTGGGCATGGATCGCCGGCACGCTGACGCCGGCGGCATGGAGCGCCCGGTCGATGGCGACGAAGGCGGCGACGGATTGGGCGGTATGGGCGATCACCGCATAGGGCTTGCCGTCGCGCACCGGCGGCCCGAGCACAAGGCGCGGCGAATTCATCAGCACGCGCGGCGCCTGGCCGGGCAATGAGACGATTTCATAGGAGCGGGCGGAGGCATCGCCGACGAAATGGCGGCGGCTGGCTTCGTCCCATCCGGCCGCGGCCAGGAAATCGCGCATCGCCAGCGACCGCGCCACGCGTTCGAGGACCGGTCCCTGTCCGGACAATCTCGCCACGCGGCTTTCGCCATGTTCGGCCAGATCGACCCACAGCGCGTTTTCCGGCAAGCGGTCCGCGGCCCGTTCAGGCCATTCGATGAGCGCCGCGCCTTGGCTGAGGGCATCGTCGAGGCCGAGCTCGTCGAGCTCGTCCGGTGAGGAGAGGCGGTAGAGGTCGAAATGATGCACCGGAACGCGCGTCTCGTAGCTCTGCACCAGCGTGAAGGTCGGGCTAGGCACTTCGAGGCCGGTGTCGTCGGCAAGCGCCCGGATCAGCGCGCGCGCCAGCGTCGACTTGCCGGCGCCGAGATCGCCTCTCAGCGCGATCGCGTCGCCGGCGCGCAAAGCCATGGCGAGGTCCTCGCCAAGCCTTGCCGTTGCCGCCTCGTCGGCGAGAAAACGCTCCAGCACCATCCCCGTCATATAGGCCGCGCTACTCGGCCGCGTCGCGGATGCCCGCCGGCGTATCCGGAATACCCGAAGGCTTGTCCGGGAAGGTGCAGATCACCGTGGTGCCTTTGTCCTGGCCGGTCTCGATGCGCACGGTTCCGCCATGCAGTTCGACGAAGCTCTTGACGATCGAGAGCCCGAGCCCCGCGCCGCGCCGCCGCCCGCCATTGGCGCGCGGCTCGAAGCGGCGGAAGACTGAGTCCAGCACGTCCGGCGGCATGCCGGGACCGTCGTCATGCACCGAGAATTCGACGCTGTCGGCCAGCCGGCGGCAGGTAAGCCGGATCGTGCTTGCCTCCGGCGCATAGTTCGCGGCGTTGCTGAGCAGGTTGTAGAGGATCTGGCGGATGCGGGTCTCGTCGCCGTGGAAGCTCGCCGGCGCCTCCGCCGCATCGATCTCGAGCTTGATCCGGTGCTCGTCCAGCCGGTCGGCGACCAGTTCGGCGGCCGCCGCGATGGTCCGGTCGATGTTCATCTCGGAGATGTCGAGCTGCATGATGCCGGCATCGACGGTCGCCAGGTCGAGGATATCGTTGACGATGGTGAGCAGCACCGATGACGACGAGCCGACATGCTCGACATATTCGCGCTGCTTCGGCGTCAGCGGCCCGGTCGCGGGCAGCGACAGAAGCTCGGTGAAGCCGATGATGTTGGTCAGCGGCGAGCGCAGTTCATAGGACACGTGCTGCACGAATTCGTTCTTCAGCTGGTCGGATTTCTCCAGCGCCTCGTTCCTGTCCTTCAACGCCCGTTCGACATTGACGGTGTCGGTGACGTCGACGAAGGTGATCATCACCTGGCCGTTGGGCAGGTGGATCACCGCGTAGCTCAGCACCGTGCCGTCGACGAGCTCGACCTGGCCGCGGCGGTCGCGGCGCTCGTCGTCGAAGCCGGTGACTGCGGCGACGAAGCCGCCCCACGGGCTGTTCGCGGCACGCTGGTTGCACAGGTCGCGGATCGCCGAAACATGGACGTTCGTCTTGACCGCTTCGACCGCCAGCCCCCACAGCGCGACGAAGGCGGGATTGGACAGGCGCAGCCGCCCGTCCGGACCGAACACGGCCACCCCCTCCGCCAGATTGTCCAGCGTCTCGCCCTGCACCCGCACGGCGGTCTGGTAGCGGCTTTCGAGGTCCATCTTCTCGGTCAGGTTCTCGAACACCCAGGTGACGCCGCCCTTCGGCTGTGGGTTCGCCACCACGCGTATCGTCTTGCCGTCCGGCAGGTGCCACCAGTGTTCCTGCGGTTCGACGGCGCGATAGGCGCTGAGCAGGGTTTCCTTCCAGCGCCGCCATTCCGGCTGCTCGGCGATCCTGCCTTCCGAGCGCAGCCTGTCGAGCAGCAGCGTGTTGGAGGGGGCGCTGAGCAGGAAGCCCGAGTCGAGCCCCCACAGCTTCTGGAAGGCCTGATTGAAGAAGCGCAGCTTTTCCTCGGTGTCGAAGATCGCCACGGCGGTGTTCAATTGGTCGAGCGTGTCGGCATGGCTGCGCACGGTACGTTCATATTCGGCGCGGATCGCCTCGGCGGCGCTGGTGTCGCAGGCAAGCCCCGCCGAACCGTCGGCGCCGGCGAAATCGGTGACCGCGAACATGCGGCGATCGCCTTCGATCACGGTGGAAAGCGTCTGTTCGAACACCGGGCGCGACTTATGCTGCTCGGCGATCTGCTCGCGCGCCTGGCCGCCAAGGAATTCCTTCGCGTCGCGCACGGCGGCGGCCGCGCTTTCCGCCTCTACCGCCTCTGCATAGGCGCGGTTGACCCATTGCAATCGACCGTCCGCGGCGCGCAGCCACGTCGGCATCTTCAACACGTCGAGCAGACCGACCAGGGTGTCGTAGTCGGTGCTGAGCCGCTGGTTCTCGATCTTCAGCCTGGCCTGGCTGCGCAGCGTCTCCGACAGCGACACGAAGCGCACCAAGACATGCGCCGCGCTCTTGCGGCCATGCACTTCCAGCGGCACGCCGGCCTGCGTTTCGATGACCAGGTCGAAGGCCTTCGCCTGTTCGCGCAGCGCGGCAACCGCGTGCTCCAGCGCCGCCGCCGAGCGCGGCATCAGCCAGCGGCCGAAGGCGAGGAAGGCGGACCTGTCGTCGGGCGCGCCGCTTTCCAGCGGCAGGCTGCCGATGAGCTCGGGCTTCTTGTTGTCCGTGGTCCAGACCACCAGGCGTTGGTCGCGCAGGTTGAGCAGCGCCTCGGAACGCTGCAGCGCAGCGTTGACGTCGGCGATGCGGGCCCTGAGCTGGACATTCTGCGAGGCGGTGCGGGTGCGCTCGCGGATCAGGAAGATGGCCGAGACGAGCGCGGCGCCCATGACGCCGACGAACATGGCGAGCTGCATGACCTCGACGGTGCTGACGGGCGGTGCGGCCTTTCCCGGGATGCCCGTCTCGGCGTGGGCGGCAAACGCCAGCAGCGGGCCGGCAAGCGCCGAGGTGGCAAGAAGCGAGGCCAGCCGCAAGCCGGCACGCAAACCGCCGCCGCTCACGGCGGGGCCGGCCTCGTTCGAATCCTCATGGCCGCCGGAAACGGCCTTTCCCGCGCGTGGCGGGTAATCCCCCGGCATGTCTTGGTCCTCTTCGCCGCTTGAATGCAAGACCGCCCTGAATGCGTCCCCGGCCCAACATGTCCCCGGACCGCGAATCACAACAATAACGCTTGCCGGAATCGGCGTGAAGAATCATTGGCGCAAAAAATAAAGCCGGGCGGAAAGTCAACCACCCGGCTTCAATATCTGGTAGATAATTTCACTTTGGTTAATAGCGGTAGTGTTCCGGCTTGTACGGACCCTGCGTCGTCACACCGATATAGGCGGCCTGTTCGCCGGACAGCTCCGTGAGCTTGGCGCCGAGCTTGTCGAGATGCAGCCGCGCCACCTTCTCGTCGAGGTGCTTGGGCAGCACATAGACCTGGTTCTGATACTGGCCGTGCTTGGTGAAAAGCTCGATCTGCGCCAGCACCTGGTTGGTGAACGAGGCCGACATGACGAAGCTCGGATGCCCGGTGGCGTTGCCGAGGTTGAGCAGGCGGCCCTCCGACAGGAGGATCATCCGCTTGCCGTCCGGGAAGGTGATCAGGTCGACCTGCGGCTTGACGTTGGTCCATTTCAGGTTGCGCAGCGAGGCCACCTGGATCTCGTTGTCGAAGTGGCCGATATTGCCGACGATCACCATGTCCTTCATCGACCGCATGTGGTCGAGCGTGACGACGTCCTTGTTGCCGGTTGTGGTGATGACGATGTCGGCGTTGGGGGCGGCGTCTTCCAGCGTCACCACCTCATAGCCATCCATCGCCGCCTGCAGCGCGCAGATCGGGTCGACCTCGGTGACCTTGACGCGGGCGCCGGCGCCGCGCAGCGAAGCCGACGAGCCCTTGCCGACGTCGCCATAGCCGCAGACCACCGCGACCTTGCCGGCCATCATCGTGTCGGTGCCGCGGCGGATGCCGTCGACCAGCGATTCCTTGCAGCCGTACTTGTTGTCGAATTTCGACTTGGTGACGGAATCGTTGACGTTGATCGCCGGGAAAGGCAGCAGGCCCTTCTTCTGCAGCTGGTAGAGGCGGTTGACGCCGGTGGTGGTCTCCTCGGTCACGCCGCGGATCGCTTCGCGCTGCTTGGTGAAGAAGCCGGGCGAGGCCTTCAGGCGCTTCTTGATCTGGGCGAACAGGATCTCTTCCTCCTCGCTGCCGGGATTGGACAGCACGTCCTCGCCGGCCTCGGCGCGGGCGCCGAGCAGGATGTACATGGTGGCGTCGCCGCCATCGTCCAGGATCATGTTGGAGGTGCCGCCGTCGGTCCACTGGAAGATGCGGTCGGTGTAGGTCCAGTAGTCCTCGAGCGTCTCGCCCTTGATGGCGAACACCGGGATGCCGGCCTCGGCGATCGCCGCGGCCGCGTGGTCCTGCGTCGAGAAGATGTTGCAGGAGGCCCAGCGGATGTCGGCGCCCAGCACCTTCAGCGTTTCGATCAGCACTGCCGTCTGGATCGTCATATGCAGCGAGCCGGTGATGCGCGCGCCCTTGAGCGGCTGCTTGGCGCCGAACTCCTCGCGGCAGGCCATCAGGCCCGGCATTTCGGTTTCGGCGATCTCGATCTCCTTGCGGCCCCAGCCGGCAAGCGAGATGTCGGCGACCACATAGTCCTTGCTACCCGTCATGGCAGTGCTCCGGTGTGATTTTTTCTCAAAGGCGCGCCGACGCCGGGAGGCGCATGAGAGGGCGCGATTGCCGGCCTGACTAGCAGATCGGCCGCCGCACGACAATGGGACATAAAGAAATCTTTATGCGCGCATGTCTTGGAAGCGCGAAGATGTGAAGCCGGGGACTAGATTTCCTCGCCGAAACGCGAGGCGACCAGCTGCTCCAGCGCGTCCATGGCCGGCACGGCTTCCGGACCGCTGGCGATGACACGGATCGAATAGCCCGGGCTCGCCGCCAGCATCATCAGGCCCATGATCGAGGTGCCGCCGACCTTCACGCCGTCCTTCTCGACATGGATGGTGGCGTCGAAGCCGCTGGCGACCTGGACGAACTTGGCCGAGGCGCGGGCATGCAGGCCGCGCTGATTGATGATCGGGAATTCCCGCACCACCTCATTCGTCGCCGATGCCGGTGCGTTCATTTGCTGCTCAGGAGCTGGCTGGCGACGTTGATGTATTTGCGGCCCGCCGCCTGCGCCTCGTCGAGCGCGGCGGTCATGTTGTCGCCCTTGCGGATCGACGAGAGCTTGATCAGCATCGGCAGGTTCATGCCGGCGATGACCTCGGTGCGGCCGGATTCCATCACCGAGATGGCGAGGTTGGAGGGCGTGCCGCCGAACATGTCGGTGAGCACGATGACGCCGGCGCCGGTGTCGACGCGCGCCACGGCGTCGACAATGTCGGCCCGGCGCTGCTCCATGTCGTCGTCTGCGCCGATCGCCACGGTTTCGAAATTGTCTTGCGGCCCGACGACATGCTCGACTGCATGCCGGAACTCGGTGGCGAGTTGACCGTGCGTCACGAGCACGAGTCCGATCATTCTCTGGTGGCTCCCGTCATCGCCGCTTCACAGGCGTATCTTATGTTCGCCAGCCATTCCAGGCGGCGGGAGCGCTATCTTGTCGACGCACGGCCGGTTGACAAGCCCAAAATTGCGGCAGCTCGGGCCATTTTGACGCATCGCAGCAAAAAACCCGGGCCGGATCACGAAAAAGGCTGGATCGACAATCGCGCCATCAGCATGGGCAGCGCGGCCGCGACATTCTGCCTGGCGACGTCGATGCGGGGCAGCCGGCATCCGTCGATCGTCTCTGTGGTCTCGTCCTGCAGACGCGCCATGTCGGCCGGTTCGACAAGCCGCACCACGAGGTCGATCACGGCGGCCGGCTCGAAAGCCAGCGGTCGCGGTCCGATGCCATGCACCTCGGCGAGGCCGGCGATGCTTGCCGGCGCGCGGCACAGCAGCCGGCCGCCACGCGCGTCCGAAAACAACTGGTCGTCCCCGACCAGTCGGGAAAACATCCCGCGGGTTCGGCAATGATCGAGGAGCGCCAGCGCCAGCGTCGTCTTGCCGGCGCTCGACGGCCCGGTGATCAGCACGCCGCACTCGCCGATCAGGATGGCCGTCCCATGGATGTTGCGGAGCTTCACGGCGGCGTCTGGCATGGTCGGTCCGGCGATCAGCCTTCCGCGGGCAGCGTCACCACGAAGCGCGCGCCCTTGATCTCGCCGGGCTTGGTGCCGGGGATGTTCTCGGCCGTCAGCGTGCCGCCATGCGCCTCGACGATCTGGCGGCTGATCGACAGCCCGAGGCCGGAGTTCTGGCCGAACGCCTCGCCGGCCGGCCGGTCGGTGTAGAAGCGCTCGAAGATGCGGTCGATCTTCTCGGCCCGGATACCCGGGCCGTTATCGTCGACGGTGATGATGTTGAACTTGCCCGCGCGGGCCAATGAGATCGCTATATGGCCATGCTGGTCGGGCACGAAGGAGCGCGCGTTCTCGATCAGGTTGGTGATGACCTGGCCGATCCTGAGGTCATGGCCGGCAACGACATAACCCTTGGCGCCGGCCGGCAGCTTGGCGACCTTGAGCTCGATCTCGACCGCCTTCTTGTTGCGCGTCGTCTCGCGCGAGACCGCGACGAGGTCGGTGACGAACTTCTTCAGGTCGACGGTCGCCGCATCCTCGCGCGCGAGCTCGGCGTCGAGCCGCGATGCGTCGGAGATGTCGGTGATCAGGCGGTCGAGCCGCCTCACATCGTGCTGGATGATCTCCATCAGACGCGCGCGCGACGTATCGTTTTTCGCCAAGGGCAGCGTCTCGACCGCGCTGCGCAGCGACGTCAGCGGGTTCTTCAACTCGTGCGAGACGTCCGCCGCGAAGCTCTCGATCGCCTCGATTCTTGCGTACAGCGCATTCGTCATGTCGCGCACGGCAATGGACAAATTGCCGATCTCGTCCTGCCGGTCGGAGAAATCCGGGATTTCCTCGCGGTTCTTGACGCCGCGCCGCACCCGGACCGCGGCGGCGGAGAGCCGCCGCAGCGGGTTGGCGATGGTGGACGCCAGAAGCATCGACAGGATCGCGGTGACGAGGGCCGCCACCCCGAATACGCGCAGGATCGCCTTGCGCTCGGCCGCGACGATCTTGTCGATGTCGCCGCCTTCGGTGGACAGCATCAGCACGCCGAGCACGGCGCGAAAACGCTGGATCGGCACCGCGACGGAGACGATCTGCTCGCCCTGCTCGCTCACCCGCACGATGGTCGAGGGGCTGCCGGTCAGCGCCTTGACCACTTCCGGAAAGGCCGCGCCATTGCCGCCGGGCTGCTCGTGATAGACCGGCAGGTCCTTGTTGCGGAAGAAGTCGAAGATGAATTTCTCGACCCGTTCCAAGAGGTCCGGCTGCTCGTCCTCGACCGGCGGCAGATCGTAGCGCAGGATCTGGCCGCGCGAGTAGAGATGCCGCGAATCGAGCAGCAGGTTGGCGTCGCGGTCATAGATGCGGGCGCGTGTGCGCGTCGGCGAGATCAGACGCCTGAGCACCGGCGCGACGCGTTCCGGATTGATCGGGAAGTCGAGATTGTCGAGCTGGTCCGAACCCGGTCCAAGGCTCTCGCCGGCCTGCAACTCCAGCAGCTTTTCCGGGTCGATGCTGATCGAATCGGTCTCGACGGTCGCCGAAGCCGCGATCGCGCCGGCGATGATCTCGCCCTGCGTCATCAGGCTTTCGACGCGCGCGTCGATCAGCCCGTCGCGGAAAGTGTTGAGATAAAGGATGCCGGTGACCAGCACGGCAAGGCCGGCCAGGTTCAGGAACAGGATGCGCCGCGTCAGGCTGGAGAAGATGTGATGGCCGAGGAACCGGCGCATCGGCACCGTGAATTTCGACACGAAGGCGGGCACGATCCGCGATGGGCGCCTTGCCGCGCCCGCCCGTCTGCCTCGCTCTACTTCCACTGCCATCGAATAGCAGGCCCTGGTTAAATTAGTGAGTAGGCAGTAGGCAGTAGGGAATAGAGAAATGATTGGCTGAGACCGAGGCTGGCATGAGTGGCCGCTAGCACATTCAAAACTGACTACCGACTATTCCCTACTGCCTACTCACTACTGCCTATCTCATGCCTCGCGGAACCGGTATCCGACTCCGTAAAGGGTTTCGATCATCTCGAAGTCGTCGTCGACGGCCTTGAACTTCTTGCGCAGCCGCTTGATGTGGCTGTCGATGGTGCGGTCGTCGACATACACCTGTTCATCATAGGCCGAATCCATCAGCGCATCACGGCTTTTTACCACGCCGGGGCGTTGCGCCAGCGAATGCAGGATGAGGAACTCGGTCACCGTCAGCGTCACCGGCTCGCCCTTCCAGGTGCAGGTGTGCCGCTCCTGGTCCATCACCAGTTGGCCGCGTTCGAGCGAGCGGGCCTGCTGGGTGGGCGCCTTGGCCGCCGCCTCGCGGGCGCTGGTGCGGCGCAGCACCGCGCGCACGCGCTCGACAAGCAGGCGTTGCGAGAACGGTTTGCGGATGAAGTCGTCGGCGCCCATCTTGAGGCCGAACAACTCGTCGATCTCGTCGTCCTTAGACGTCAGGAAGATGACCGGCAGGTCCGACTTCTGGCGCATGCGGCGCAACAGCTCCATGCCGTCCATGCGCGGCATCTTGATGTCGAGGATAGCGAGGTTCGGCGGCCGCGCCGCCAGGCCTTCCAGCGCCGACGCGCCGTCGGTGTAGGTTTCAACCCGATAGCCCTCGGACTCGAGCGCGATCGACACCGAGGTCAGAATGTTGCGGTCGTCGTCGACAAGCGCGATTGTTGCCATTTCAAGCGGCTCCCTCATGAGCTGTCCCTTCTGTCGTCGAGAAGGGGCTTTTGCAGGACAAATTGGGTACAAAATGTGGCACGGGCCCTGTCCGAAGTCACGGGCGGCCTGCCGCTACACACCATCGCACCCATATTGGGATTGACGACTGAAGCCTGCCAATCCTTGGGCAACCTCTGTGATTTTTTGCACATATAAACGATTTAAACAACTTTCAAATTTTTTAAATCGATTAATGATTTGATATCATTCGGCTTTTCTGGTTCTGAACTTGGCGGCCCCAGCGCGGGCTCCGGGAAACCACCCGTCACGTGCGGCCAAATCCAGAGAGGAAATTTGATGTCGGAAGCCGGCAAACGCAACCCCGACTGCGCCATCGACACGATCGGCCTGAAGACCGCGGGCATGGTGCGCTATAATTTCGGCGCGGCCGAACTCTATGAGGAAGCGATCCGGCGCGGCGAGGCGAGGTTGACCGCGCAGGGCGCGCTGGTTGCCGAGACCGGCCAGCACACCGGGCGTTCGCCGAAGGACAAATTCGTCGTGCGCGACGACAGCACCGGCCCGCATGTCTGGTGGGACAACAACAAGGCGATCTCGCCGGCGCAGTTCGAGGCGCTTTATGCGGATTTCCGCGCCCATGCGACCGACAAGGACCTGTACGTCCAGGACCTCGTCGGCGGCGCCGACGCCGAATTGAAGCTGCCGACCCGGGTCATCACCGAATTCGCCTGGCATTCGCTGTTCATCCGCAATCTTTTGATTCGCCCCGAAGCCGCCGAGCTCGAGCGTTTCGTGCCGCGGATGACGATTATCGACCTGCCCTCCTTCCGCGCCGATCCGGCGCGTCACGGCACCCGCACCGAAACGGTGATCGCGGTCGACCTCACCCGCAAGATCGTGCTCATCGGCGGCACCTCCTATGCCGGCGAGATGAAGAAGTCGGTGTTCACCATGCTGAACTACCTGCTGCCGGCAAAGGGCGTCATGCCGATGCACTGCTCTGCCAATGAAGGTCCTGACGGCGACGCGGCCGTCTTCTTCGGCCTGTCCGGCACCGGCAAGACGACGCTTTCCGCGGATCCGTCGCGCACGCTGATCGGCGACGACGAGCATGGCTGGGGCCCGCACGGCATCTTCAATTTCGAGGGCGGCTGCTACGCCAAGACGATCAGGCTGTCGGCCGAGGCCGAGCCGGAGATCTTCGCCACCACGCAGCGCTTCGGTACGGTGCTGGAGAACGTGGTGCTCGACGCCGGCCGGGTTCCGGATTTCAACGATGGCAGCCTCACCGAAAACACGCGCTGCGCCTATCCGCTGGACTTCATCCCCAACGCCTCGAAGAGCGGCCGCGCCAGCCATCCGAAGAACATCATCATGCTGACCGCCGACGCCTTCGGCGTCATGCCGCCGATCGCCAGGTTGACGCCGGCGCAGGCGATGTACCACTTCCTGTCGGGCTACACCGCCAAGGTTGCCGGCACGGAAAAGGGCGTCACCGAGCCGGAGGCGACGTTCTCGACCTGCTTCGGCGCCCCGTTCATGCCGCGCCATCCGTCCGAATACGGCAATCTGCTGCGCGAGCTGATCGCCAGCCATGGCGTCGACTGCTGGCTGGTCAACACCGGCTGGACCGGCGGCGCCTATGGCACCGGCCGCCGCATGCCGATCAAGGTGACGCGCGCCTTGCTGGGCGCCGCGCTCGACGGCTCGCTGAAGTCGGCCGAGTTCCGCACCGACGCCAATTTCGGCTTTGAAGTGCCGGTGGCGGTTCCGGGTGTCGAGAGCGCCATCCTCGACCCGCGCTCGACCTGGGCGGACAAGGCTGGTTACGACCGCCAGGCCGCGAAGCTGGTCAACATGTTCGCGACCAATTTCGAGAAGTTCGAACGCCACGTCGACGCCACCATCCTCGGCGCCGCGCCACGGCTGCAGGAAGCGGCTGAATAATCGCTGCCGCCAGCGTCTTCACCTCCAGGGCCCGGCTCACGCCGGGCTTTTCTTTTTGCGGCCGCCGCGTCATGAGTGCATGCATGGCGAGCGACGACGACATCATCATATCAGGCGAAGCGGTCATTCGTGCGGGCGACCTGCATGAGGATTTCATCCGCTCGTCCGGCCCGGGCGGTCAGAACGTCAACAAGGTGGCCACCGCAGTGCAGTTGCGCTTCGACGCGGCGAACGCTTCCGGCCTGTCGGAGCGGGTCCGCGCCCGCGCGATCAAGCTTGCCGGCCAGCGCGCCACCAAGGACGGCGTCATCGTCATCGAGGCAGGCCGCTTCCGCACCCAGGAGCAGAACCGCGCCGATGCGCGGGCGCGGCTGACGGCCCTGGTCGCCAAGGCGGCCGAGCCGCCGCCGCCGCCGCGCAAGAAGACCAGGCCGTCCAAGGGTGCCGTGGAGCGGCGCCTGAAGAGCAAGGCAGGCCGGTCGACGGTGAAAAAGCTGCGCGGCCGCGTCGATAACGATTAAGCACGGTTGAATCGGCTGCTTCCAATTCTGGGTTGCAGATGGCAAGCTCAGATTGCTGCAACAGCGAGGAGACCAGCCATGGGTATTTTCGATTTCGTCAAAGGCGTCGGCAAGAAGCTCGGCATCGGCGGCGACGACGAGGCATCGCCAAACGCGGATACGTTGAAGAAGGAGCTCGATTCGCACAAGCTGGGCACGGACGGCGTCCAGGTTGCCATTCAAGGCGACACCGCGGTTTTGAAGGGCACGGTCAAGGATCAGTCGGTCTTCGAGAAGGCGGTGATCGCGGTGGGCAACACGCTCGGCGTGTCCAAGGTGCAGGCGGACGAGCTGAAGGTCGCGCCTGAGGCCGGCACGGCGGCGCCGGCCAAGGAACCGACGCTCTACACCGTCCAGAAGGGCGACAATCTCTGGAAGATCGCCGAAAAATCTTATGGCAAGGGGAAGGGCGCGAAGAACAACATCATCTTCGAGGCCAACAAGCCGATGCTGACGCATCCCGACAAGATCTATCCCGGCCAGGTGCTGCGCATACCCGATATCGACCAGGCCTGACGCCGGCACATCGCAGGGATTGGCGCAAACGGCGGCTTTCGGGTCGCCGTTTTCTTTTGCCGGTGGCATGCTTGGGCCAGTCGACTGCATCGATAAGCCAACCGGGATCGACCATGCTCGTTTTGCCGAAAGGCGTCCGCCATATGCCGGGCTACCTCGCGCGCCCCGCCCAGGAGGCGCTGGTCGAGGAGATCAGGCGCGTCGTGCAGGCGGCGCCCCTCTACGTGCCGGCGATGCCGCGCACCGGCAAGGAGATGAGCGTGCGCATGACCAATTGCGGCGCGCTTGGCTGGGTGACCGACAAGAATCGCGGCTATCGCTACCAGCCCATGCATCCGGTGACGGGCGAAACCTGGCCGCCTATCCCCGAGGCTTTGCTGCAATTGTGGCGCGAGGTCTCGGCCTATCCGCATCCGCCCGAGGCATGCCTGGTCAACTTCTATTCGGCGGATGCCAAGATGGGCTTGCATCAGGATCGCGACGAGCAGGATTTCGCCGCGCCCGTGGTGTCGGTCTCGCTGGGCGACGACTGCCTGTTCCGGGTCGGCCAGAGCACGCGGGAAGGCGGCACGAAGTCATTCAGGCTGAAGAGCGGCGACGTCGTCGTGCTGGGCGGCGAAGGGCGCCTCGCCTTCCACGGCGTCGACCGCATCTATTCCGCGACGTCGGCCCTCTTGAAGAATGGCGGCCGCATCAATCTGACGTTGCGGCGGGTGACGGCGCCTGGCTGACGCGAGCGTCGCGAAGCAGCACCCGCACGGTCTCGTCCTCGGCGATCGGCCGGTAGTCCTGCGTGAAACGGACATAGTCCTGATGGCGAGACAGCTCCTCGGCCAAGACACTGTCGTTTTTCTGAATGATGAGCATCATCGGTCGTTTCGTCTCAAGCTCGGCAAGCTTGCCGTCGATGTAGCGGTCGGCGATCTCACGATAGTGGTAGGCCGCCTCTTTGTTGCCGTCCCGGGTCGCCACTGCCGAAAGATACAGCGCCGATTCACCCAGCCAGTCGCTGCAATAGCGCGAAATCCATGTTCCACCGATCATGCGGGTGAGCGGATGGCCCGCCGCGATGTCGGAACCGATAAGCGCGACGGTCGGCTGACGAGCCGCGGCCTCGATCTTGGCGGCAAGCTCGGCGTCCGGCTTCTGCGTTTTCATGAACGGGATGGCGGCCGCCGCTACGACGGCCGCAAGCAGCAGCTTCCGGCCGAACTCCATTGCCTTGCCTGGCGACGAAGGATCGGCTTGCGCCGTTCTCAAAAGCAGCGCCGCCAACACCAGGCTAAACGCCGGAAACGCGTGATAAGGCCAGCCCTTGGCCTGGTAGATCAACGGCACCACTGCCGCAAGCGAGGCTTGCGTGAAAACGCTCACCAGCGGCGAGAATGGCAACCCCGGCCGGAGAAAACGCAGGATCAGGAGCGCGATTAGATAGATAGGTACATAGGCGATCAGCAACCCCTGCATGTTTCCCATCCGCATATAGGTGTCGGCCAGGATCGGGTAGATGACGCTCAGGAATTCCGGATAGAGAAGCATCACGGCAACGGCATAGGCGACGCAGACCAGGCCGATCACCCAATATTCGATCGCCAGCAAAGGCAGGATCGACCGGCGCTGCCAGGCCACGTACAGCGCCGGGGCGAACACCACCAGCGCGTAGTAGGGCTTCACCAGCAACAGGACGCTGCCACCTAGCCCGGCAAGCATCGCCACCAGCATGCCAGGCCTGGCCCCGCTCGCCGGCGCCGCGCGCCAGGCCATCAGCACCAGCAACGGCAGGAACAACGCAATGCCCAGATGCTCCCGCTCGCTGAAGGCATTGCCAGGAAAGATGACCAGCAGTGCCAGGAACAGCGGCAGCATGGACAACAGCGCGCGGTTCTCCGCAAAGCCTGCCTGTCTGGCGATCAGCGCGGCGAAGCCGAGACCGATCAGGCAGACCGCATAGGCATAAACATGGATCACCACTTCCGGCGACAGGCCAAGCGCCTGTGCCAGGGCCACGGCCGGCATGAACAGCCAGGGCGTGAATGGCGGGTTGACCTCGAATAGATCGACATAGAGCCGGGAGCCGGAGAGCACCCGCTCGGCCATGGTGATTGCCCAGCTGGTGTCGGGTATGACACCCCATCGTATTTGCCAGGGCACCGCTGCCGCCAGGACGAGGAGGCAGAGGACCAGGGTCCGCGTGGCCACGCCGGCGCCGGATGTGTCGGCCGGCGAGCGGTCCAGGGTCTGGGCCATGGCGGACCTCTGGGCAAGCGAAGGGCGGGTTTCCATGTTCATCGCATCGCTGCCGTGAAGACGAATTTGCGCAAGATGACGAAGTTCAGGACCGGAACCAGCGCGCAGGCCATTGCCACCGGCACCAATGCCGGCAGCCCGGCGATGTCGGCGAGCGCCACCGCCAACCCGACCGAGAGCAGGAATCCGATCGCCGTGGCGCAGGCAAAGCGGACGATCTCGAAGCCGACCGCGCCGTCCGACATGAACGTTACGAAACGGTGCCCGCAATAGGAGAACACGGCGCCGGCGCCATAGCCGGCGATCGAGGCGGTCGTCGCCGGCATGCCGAAGCCATGCCGGTCCGACAGCGCCAGCGTCACCACCGCATAGATCAAGGTCGATATGCCGCCTATCGCCGCAAACCGCAGGATCCGCGCCGACTCCGAACGACCCATGGCCCATGATCGGAAGCTGTCGCCGAGCGAGGGAGCTCGCGCGGCCACGCACTTTCGCGGATTCAGCGCCTGCCGCAACGTCAGCCGAGCCGTCGTTCGCGCGCCGCGGCCATGTCCTTCGACGCTTCGGCGTTTCTCATCGCGGCGATCGCTTCCTCAAAACCGGTCAGGCGATCGACCACATAGAGCGGGCGCCGCTTCACCTCGGCGTGGATGCCGCCAACATAGAGGCCGACGATGCCGGTCATGAAGAGATTGATGCCTGACAGGAAGGAAATGATCATCACCGTCGAAGTCCAGCCATGGACGACGCCGCTGGCAAACAGCCAGGAAAACAGGGCGTAGACGCCAAGCAGGGCGGCAAAGCCGGAAATGGCCAGACCCGCCCACAGCGCCAGCCGCAAAGGCTTGTCGGAAAAGCTGATGACGCCATGCACCGCCAGCCGCACCATCTTCCAGAACGGATATTTGGTTTCGCCGGCCGCTCGCTCGGGTCGTTCGAACGACACCGCCGTCTGCTTGAAACCCATCCAGCCGAACATGCCGCGCACGAAGCGGTCGCGCTCGGGCATCTGCTTGAACGTGTCCAGGGCCTTCCTTCCCACGAGCCGGAAATCGCCGACGTCGCGCGGGATGGTCACCGAGGTCATCTGCTCGAGGGCGCGGTAGAAGAGGCTGGCGCTCGCGCGCTTGAACAGCGTTTCCCCCTCGCGTTTGGTGCGGCGGGCATAGACGATCTCGTAGCCTTCCTTCCATTTGGCGACGAGGTCGAGCACCACTTCGGGCGGGTCCTGCAAGTCCGCATCCATGACGACCACGGCATCGCCGGCAGCCGCGTCCATGCCGGCGGTGATCGCGATCTGGTGGCCGAAATTGCGCGACAGTTCGATCAGCCGGAAGCGTGGATCCGAGGCGGCCATGCCGCGCAGGAAGATGACGCTTGTGTCCCGGCTGCCGTCGTCGACGAAGATCGCCTCGCCGCTGGCGTCGAGCTTGTCGAGCAAGGCGGTGATCCGCCGGACAAGCAGCGGCAGCACCGCCTCCTCGTTGAAGATCGGAATGACCAGTGAATAGACCGGGGTCTTAAGGCCCGCGGCATTGCCCGCATTGATCACCGGTTGCCTCCCGACACCCGCCAGTGCATGTCGCCCAAAGCGCGTAGCGGTTTTGGGAAAACGACATGCATGAAAGCAAAGATCTGAAGCGCGTCGTCTGCACCGTTTCAGCGCGGCGCGCTTTAGAGTTTGGCTGGCAACGCTAATTGGGATTGCCTAAGGCGTCGTTAAGGGGGTCACAATTTCCTTAACGCCACTTCCTCGATCAGGTGGTTGGCGCCCTTGCGCAGGATGAGGTCGGCCCGTGCCCTGGTCGGCAGGATGTTCTCGCGCAGGTTCTTCAGGTTGATGTTGGCCCAGAGCCCCTCCGCGATGGCGCGCGCGGCATCTTCCGACAGCTGCGAATAGCGGTGGAAGAAGGAGTCCGGATTGCGGAAGGCGGTCTCGCGCAGCCGCATGAAACGCTGGATGTACCATTGATGGATCAGCTTCTCGTCGGCGTCGATATAGATGGCGAAATCGAAGAAGTCGGACAGGAACGGCACGATCTTGCCGTCCTTCGGCAGCTTGCCCGGCTGCAGGACGTTGATGCCCTCGAAGATCAATATGTCGGGACGGTCGATGGTGACGAACTCGCCCGGAATGACGTCATAGGTCAGGTGCGAGTAGACCGGCGCGATGACGCTGCTTTGCGCCGACTTGATGCCGGACAGGAACCTGAGCAGCGCGCCGACGTCGTAGCTCTCGGGGAAGCCCTTGCGCTCCATGAGGTTCTCGCGGCGCAGGATCTCGTTGGGCAAGAGGAAGCCGTCGGTGGTGATGAGGTCGACCTTCGGGCTCGACGGCCAGCGCGCCAGAAGCTCCTTCAGCACGCGCGCCGTGGTCGACTTGCCGACCGCGACCGAGCCCGCGATGCCGATGATGAAGGGTGTCTTGACGACGTCCTGCGCCTTGAAGAAGGCCTGGCGTTGCCGAAACAGCAGCTGGCTCGCCTCGACATGCGCCGAAAGCAGCCGCGAAAGCGAGAGGTAGATGCGCTTGACCTCTTCGAGGTCGACCGGGTCGTTGAGCGAGCGCAGCCGGTCGATCTCGTCCTCGGTGAGCGTCAGCGGCGTGTCGGCGCGGAACTGCGACCATTGCTCGGCGGAGAAGAAGCGATAGGGGGAATATTTCTCGGTCGGAGCAAGTTGGTCCATGGGGTTTCCTGCCCTCCTCGCCGTCAGCCACGGGCCGTCAACCCCGGGGGCGGGACGCCTTCTCGGCGATGCCCGAGCGGCTGGTCCGGCCTTCGAGCTCCTTCAGCACGTCGTCAAGCGGAATGCCCGCTATGCCCAGGACGACCAGCCAATGATACAGAAGATCGGCACTTTCCGAAACGAGCGCCTGCTTGTCGCCGCGGATGGCGGCGATCACTGTTTCCACGGCCTCCTCGCCGAGCTTCTGCGCCGCCTTGTCGATGCCCTTGGCGAACAGTTTCGCCGTCCACGAGTCCGCGTCGCCGGAATGGGCGCGTTGGTGGATGATCATTTCCAGGTCGGCGAGCGAAAAGTCTGCCATAACAGTCATTTATGCCCCATAGGCAGCCGAGTCCAGCCGCATCGGCAGGCCGGCACTGGCCATGTGCGCCTTGGCCTCGGCGATCGTGTAGGTGCCGAAATGGAAGATCGAGGCGGCAAGCACGGCGCCCGCATGGCCGTCGCGGATGCCTTCGACCAGATGATCGAGCGTTCCAACGCCGCCGGAAGCGATCACCGGCGCGCGCACGGCGTCGGCGATCGCGCGTGTCAGCGCAATGTCATAGCCTGCCTTGGTGCCGTCGCGGTCCATCGAGGTCAAAAGGATCTCGCCGGCGCCGCGCTCGACCATCTTTCTGGCGAAGTCGACGGCGTCGATGCCGGTCTTCTCGCGCCCGCCATGGGTGAAGATTTCCCAGCGGTCGGTCTCGCCTTGCGCCGACACCTTCTTGGCGTCGATCGCCACGACGATGCACTGGTTGCCGAACTTGTCGGCGGCTTCCGCCACGAAATCAGGGTTCTTCACCGCCGCCGTGTTGATCGACACCTTGTCGGCGCCGGCGAGCAGCAGCTTGCGGATGTCGGCCACCTGGCGCACGCCGCCGCCGACGGTGAGCGGCATGAAACATTGCTCGGCCGTCCTGGCGACCACGTCGAAGATCGTCTCGCGGTTGTCGGACGATGCGGTGATGTCGAGGAAGCAGAGCTCGTCGGCGCCGGCGGCGTCATATGCCTTGGCGGCCTCGACCGGATCGCCGGCATCGATCAGGTCGACGAAATTGACGCCCTTGACGACGCGGCCGTTCTTGACGTCGAGGCACGGAATGACGCGGGCCTTGAGCATCACTTGCCTTCCAGGGTCGAGAGCAGGTCGACCACCAGCTCGCCGACCAGCGGCGGCACGTCGCCCTTGGGGTCGAAGGCCGGATCGTAGGCCGAGATGGTGAGCCCAGCAATCGAAAGCGGCCCGGCGAGGCCGCACATCGCGCTGCGCACCTGCTCCGGCGCCGGACCGCCGGGCGTGGTGTAGCGGTTGGCCTGCAGCTTATCCGGGTCGTGCACGTCGAGATCGACATGCATATGCACCTGGTTCGCGCCGTCGGCCTTCAGCCGTTGCGCAGCAGCCTTCCAGTCCGGACATTCGGTCCGGATGATCGGCAGCGTCTCCAGCAGGTCCTTTTCGGCGGCGTCGAGGTCGCGCGCATTGACCAGGACGCAACGCGACGGATCGACCGGCTTGAAGCCCGGTATCTGCGCCGCCATCGCTCGCCAGCACAGGCCGAGCGTGGTGGCCAGCGCCATGCCGTCGAGAAAGCCCGTCGTGCTGGTTTCCGGCGTGTTGAGGTCGCCATGCTGGTCGGCCCAGATGATGGCGTCCGCGCCGGGGCCGGGCCCCGCGCCCGCCGCGGGGCGG